>NZ_JBSGJZ010000007.1:0-258925 GCF_053605825.1 Saccharopolyspora sp. NPDC003752
CCCGGCCTCGCGGCCGCCCCTTCGGGGTTTCAGGCTTGACATCCGACCCGCAGCCCCAGAGCGGCTTTGTATCGCGGGGATGGCCCGGAGTGGGCTGGCCCGTTCGCGGCTTGCGTTGCGGGGTGGGCGTTTTCGGGTTTGTTGAGGCCGGTGGAGTTTTGGTTTCGGGGTGATCCGTCACAGGGGTCCGGCCATTGCTGGGATGGCGCGACTTCGCGGGAAATCAGCCCTGGTCTCCGGGTGCGGAGCGCCTTGCCGATGGCGGCGCGGTGGCTTTGGTAGTGGATGCGGGTCGCCTTCGGCGTGTCGTGACCGTTTCCCTTGACACCGCGCGGTTTTCGTCGCCTGTGGCGGGGTGTTTCACCTGATCAAGCGACCATAAAAACAGTGCGAACACGTGTTCTAGTGCGGGACAATTGTGGCATGACACCGCTACTGAACACCCAGGACACGACTGTGCAGGCCATGCCTCAGCAGTCGGCGGTGTCGTGCACCGATGCCGAACTCGCGACCCGCATCCAAGAGCTAGAAGCCGAGATGCGGGTGCTGATGTGGGAACAGCTGCAATACATCGCCGAAGCCGACCATCGGGCCATCCACACCGAGACCACCGCCCGATCGCTGCAAGTCTGGTTGCAGGGGCTGCTCAACATCGACCCGCGTGACGCGAAAACCCGCGTCACAGTCGCCCGCAACGTCGAAGACCGACGGACCCAATATGGCGAGGCTATGCCCCCTGATCTGCCCGATACGGCTCAAGCCCTGGCCGAAGGCGCGATCGGGCTGGAACACGCGCGTGTCATCGTCAACGGAATCCGCCGTTTGCCCGAGTACGCGCGCTGTCACCAAGTCGCCAAGGTCGAAACAACCCTCGCCGGATATGCGCGGACGATGCCGCCGAGGGAACTGGAGAAACTCGCCGAACGCATCCGCTACCTCCTCGACCAAGACGGCGCCTACCGCGACGAGGAAACCCAGCACGAAGCACGAGAGCTGTACTACGGCACCACCCGGGACGGCATGACCGTCATCAAAGCGAAACTGGACCGCGAGACCGGGGCGAAATTCGCCGCGCTCATGCAACCGCTGGCCGCACCCCGACCCGAGATCGACGGCGAGAAAGACCCCCGCACGGCCGGGCAGCGGAACGCCGACGGGTTCGCCGCGTTGCTGGATCTGGCGCTGGACCACGACGGGATGCCCCGCACCGGCGGGCAGCGGCCGCAGATGACCATCGCCATCGACTTCGACGACCTCAAGCGGGGCTTGGAGATCATCGGCGAGGACGGCATGCCCGGCACACTCAACACCGAACGCGCCATCACCGCCCACAACGCCCGCCGCATCGCCTGCGACGCCGAAATCCTGCCGATGGTTCTCAGCGGTGAGAGTCTGCCCCTGGATGTGGGCCGGGCGAAACGCACCGCACCCACCCACATCCGCGCCGCACTACTCCGACGCGATGGCGTGTGCGCCTTCCCGGAGTGTGACCGGCCGCCGGGGACACCCGAAGCGCACCACGTTCAGCATTGGGTCGACGGTGGTGCGACCGACGTGGACAACATGGTGATGCTCTGCGGTCACCATCACCGCACGCTTCACAACCAACGCTGGGACATCGCCATGCGTGGTGGGAGGCCCGAGTTCATCCCACCGACCACAGTGGACCCCAGACGAACACCCAGACCAGGCGGCAGAGCACTGCCCACCCAACACCGCGAGTACCTCCGGGAGCTCATCCCCACACCACGGGACCCGGCGGGCGAACCATGACGCCCGAATGCAGTTCAGATCGTTCCAGTTGACGCTTGAGGCTTACTAGAGCGCCACTTGAGCCAATGACGCCGAGAACAGCAACGGGCCGCTCAACAGCAGTTAACGCTCCGTAATTCGAACGTAGTGACGAGAAGATCCGCGTCGTGATCGATCCGAACCGTCGCGCCCCTGCGAGATCGGCCGACACTGTTGTCGTGGCGATCTCGTCGCCCGCGCTCTTCTCCTTGATCAAACGGCCGGTTCATTCACCACCGCAATAGAACAACGATCAAGCGGCACCGTCGCTCGCACTGCCGATGTTCGGGAGCTTGGGCATTGCTCGCCCGCGCCCCGAAGCGACTGGGCGGGTGACGGTCAGCGGCGGGGTCCGGGACGGCCACCTGCGGGGCGCTGCTGCTGCCTGGACCCCTGACCTGCCGGGTTGCGTCGCGGTTGGTTGGCGACGCGCGTTGCGTTGTTCCGGGCCGCGCCTCCGCGCGGGGCTGCCGCGCGCTGGGGCGGGGCCTGGCGCGCCGGCCTGCGGGCAGGCTCTCGGGCGGGCTCGCGGCGGCGGGGCGGTTCCGGCTCGCGGCGCGGGCGGTAGGACTTGCGGCGGCTGTTCACCCACAGGTCGAAGCCCACCAGCACCAGTGCGGCGATCAGCAGCATCAAGCCCAGCAGTGGCACTCCGATGAGCGTCGTCACCAACGCCAGGACCAGCATCGGCACCACGGGGATCCAGACGAACCGATCGATCCGGCTCAGGACCCCCGAAGAACCGCCACGGTCCCCATCACGTGCCATCAAGACTCTCGCTTCCACTCTTCGCCCCTGGCCGGGGAAGTCTACCGGAGCCCGTCCGACCTCAGCCCCGACGCCATCGACTGTTCGCCGCCGCAGTAATACCGTGCCCGCATGGGCAACGAGATCAGCAGGTTCGGGTCGGTTCCGTTGACAGACCTCCCCGAGGACCTCCGGGACCGGATCGGCGCCATCGCGGAGAAGTCCGGGTTCGTGCCCAACGTGTTCCTCGCGCTCGGCCACCGGCCGGCCGAGCTTCGCGCGTTCTGCGACTACCACGACGCGCTGATGGAACGCGACTCCAGCCTGTCGAAGGCCGAGCGGGAACTCGTCGTGGTGGCCACCTCGGCGGCCAACCACTGCACGTACTGCGTCGTTGCGCACGGCGCGATCCTCCGGGTGCGGGCGAAGGACGACCAGCTCGCGGACCTGGTGGCCGCAAACCCGTGGGGAGCGTCGCTGAGCGACCGGCAGCGAGCCATCGTCGACCTCGCCCTGTCCGTCGCGCAGGACTCGGCGCGCTTCGGCGAGCGCGAGCTCGCTGCGGCCCGCGCTGCGGGATTGTCCGACGACGAGATCTGGGACGTCGGCGCGATCACCGCGTTCTTCGCCATGTCCAACCGGCTGGCGCACCTGATGGCGCTTCGCCCGAACGACGAGTTCTTCCTGATGGGTCGCGTGCCCCGGGAGAAGTGAGCTCGCCTCAGTCCCGGCTCATCTGGGCCAGCAGGTCGCGCAGCAGCCCCTCCAGCTGTCGCTGATCGTCGGCCGACATCCCGGCGAGCAGCTGCCGCTCCCGGCCGATCAGCACCTCGATGTTCCGTTCGATGACCTGGTGCCCTCGCGGCGTCAGCTCGACCGTCACCGTCCGCTTGCCGGACGCCGACCGCTGCGACCGCACCAGGCCCGACTCCTCCGCCCTGGTCACGCGCTGCGTGATCGCCCCTCCGCTGACCAGGCAGTTCTCCGCGATCTCGGCCGGGCTCAGCCGGTATGGCGATCCGGCGCGGCGCAGCGTTGCGAGCAGGTCGAGGATCGCGTTGTCGATGCCCAGCTCGGCCAGCACCCGGCGCCGCTCGTCGGTCAGCAGCTTGGCTATGCGCAGGATCCTGGCGACCACCCCGATGGAGTCCACCGGCATGCCCGGGCGTTCTCGCGCCCACTGGTCGACGATCTCGTCCACGGCGTCGCTGCTCATGCGCCCAGTCTAGATCGGTTGTCTTTAGGCCTAAAGACGAGCTAGCATCGAGTCAGTCTTTAGACCTAAAGAACTAGGAGGAAGCATGCCTCGCAATGCAGTGATCACCGGCGGCGGGACCGGGATCGGCCGCGCCGCCGCCTCCCGCCTGGTGGCCGCCGGTGATCAGGTCGTGCTGCTCGGCCGGCGCCCCGAGAGGCTCGCCGAGGCGGTCGCCGAACTCGGCCCGGCCTCGCGAGCGGTGCCGGTCGACGCCACCGATCCAGCCGCCTTGCAGGCCGCGCTGGGCGAGCTCCCCGAGCGGGTCGACGTGCTGGTCAACGCCGCCGGCGGGAACACCGATCTCGTCGACGGCACTCCGGCTGCGGACGACCTCAAGGCCGTTCGCGACTCGTGGTCCGCCAACTTCGAGGCGAACGTGCTCAGCGCCGTGCTCGTCACGCACGCCCTGCTGCCCCGGCTCGCCGACGACGCCCGCATCGTCAACCTGGGCTCGGTCACCGCGCGATCCGGGCAGGGCAGCTACGGCGCCGTCAAGGCCACGCTGGAGCCCTGGACGTCCGAACTGGCCTTCCAGCTCGGCACCCGCGGCATCACCGCCAACGTCGTCTCCCCCGGCCCGACCGAGGGCACCGACTTCTTCCGCGGCGGCGACTTCCCCGCCGCGCGCCGGGAGTTCGTCGCCTCGCGGTCCGCCGACGGCCGCCTCGGCCGCGTCGACGAGGTCGCCGCGCTCATCGCGTTCCTGGCCTCGCCCGAGGCCTCGCACATCACCGGCCAGGTCCTGCACGTCAGCGGCGGCATGCACCTCGGCCGGTGACACCGGACCCCCCGGCGGGTGAGCCCACCACTCGCCGGGGCCGACCCGGATTCCGGTTCGCAATTGTCGAGATTGTCGACATTACGACCAATCCATTGTTGCCTCAGCCAACCAATCGGACGTGAACACGGCCTTCCGGAACAGTCAAGCCGGGATGAACTTCGAAATAGTTACCGGCCGTGATTAGCGAGAGTTCCAATTGGAGTCCCTAGCAGTTTCAATCCGCTTAGTGAACCTTCGTTTCATTACAAGTTGATCTCGGAGATGTGGCCACAAGCTGCCGTAACGCTACGTATTCGCGTCGAGTTCCGTCAGGTGGATTAGGGGATGCGAAAGATCACCCCTCGAGGGGTGGCGAGCCTGCAATCGGCGTATTATCGTGACCGGCCGTCACTTGAATCCGAAACTTGTCGCATGACGAAATCGCACGGATCGGGGTTCCAATGCGCGCTGTCGATGCCACGCTGGGTGAAGTAGCCGGAAACCAGTTGCAGAACCTCTGTCGCATAGTGGGCATCGATGAGACCGATCCCGTCCGCTTACTAGGGGACGTCCTCTCCGCCACCCGGTCCAGACCGCTGTCCCAGCCTCCCCTGTGGCCGTCCGATGTGGCCGACGACAACACCCCCGTCGAGTTCTCCGTCCAGTTCGAGGACAACGGCTCGCGGCACCTCCGGATCCTCGCCGAGACCATCCCCGCCGCCCCCGGCCCCGCCGCGAACCTGCAGGCCGCCCGCGACCTGATCGACTCCCTGGCCGGCCGGTACGACCTGTCCCTGGACCGGCTGCGCTCCGTGCAGGACCTCTTCTCCAGCGCCTCCCCGCAGGGCAAGTTCTCCTGGTGGTTCTCGCTGATCTTCACCCCCGACGGCGCGCCGAAGTTCAAGGTGTACTTCAACCCCGAGGTGTGCGGCGCGGAGTCGGCCCCGCACCTGGTGGAAGAGGCGTTCGCCCGCCTCGGGCTGCCCGAGGCCTACTCGACGATCAGCAAGTACGCGCTGCAGCGCGGCGAGCTCGACCGCCTGACGTTCTTCGCCGTCGACCTGGACCACAGCCCGCAGTCACGGGTGAAGCTCTACGTCAGCCAGCACGCCGCGCGGCCCGCCGATGCCGAGTTCGCCGCCTCCGCCGTGCCCTGCATCGACCCGGCGCTGGCGCGCCACCTGTGCTCGGTGCTCGCCCCCGGCACCGAGGTCTTCACCGGCCGGCCGCTGATCTCCAGCTACTCCTTCGTCGAAGGGGACCACGAGAAGCCCAGCAACTACAGCCTCTACCTGCCGATCCGCGACTACGTGCCCAACGACGCCGTCGCGCGGGAACGGGTGCAGCAACATCTCCGCATGCACCGCATCGACCCGGCCGTGGTCGACGAGGTGATCGATGCGGTCACGGATCGGCGGCTGGAGGACAACGCGGGCCTGCTCGCGCACGTGTCGCTCCGGCTGAGCCCGAACCGGACCGGGACCACCGTGTACGTCTCCTCCGAGGCGTACGGCGGGACGCCCCGGCGGGACCGGTAACCCACTCCGAATCCATTGAGGAGCAACGCCAACATGCCGCACCTCCGCCCATTCGTCGCCGCCGTCGTGCGGCCGATCCCGATCACCACTCGGGAACAGCGGATCCAAGAACTGGACCGCGCCGGGCACAACCCGTTCAACATCCAGGCCGACCGGGTCAGCATCGATCTGCTGTCCGACTCCGGCACCGGCGCGGTGTCGGTCGACCAGCAGGCCTGGGCGCAGCGGGCGGACGAGCGATACGCGGGTGCGGAGTCGTACTACCGGTTCCGCGAATCGGTGCGCGACATCGTGCCGTACCGGCACGTGATGCCGGTGCACCAGGGCCGGGCCGCCGAGCGAGTGCTGTTCACCGCGCTGCTCGGCCCCGGCAAGATCAGCCTCAGCAACACCCACTTCGACACCACCCGGGCCAACGTGGAGCGGCTGGGCGCCGCGGCGTGGGACCTGCCCTGCCCGGAGGCGCAGGACCTCGACGCCGATCTGCCGTTCAAGGGCAACATCGACGTCGAGGCGGTGCGCAACGTCCTCGCCGGGCCGGACGGCCACCGCGTCGGGCAGATCCTGGTCACCATCACCAACAACGGCGGCGGCGGGCAGCCGGTGTCGATGGCCAACCTGGAGGCGATCAGCGCGGTCGCCCGCGCGCACGGCGTGCCGCTGATCCTGGACGCCGCCCGCTTCGCCGAGAACGCCTGGCTGGTCACCCAGCGGGAGCCCGGCTACGAGCAGTGGAGCCCGCGGGCCGTGGCGCGGCGCGCGTTCGAGCTCGCCGACGGCGCGGTGGCGAGCCTCAAGAAGGACGGCCTGTCGCCGGAAGGCGCGTTCATCGGCCTGCACGACACCGACCTGGCCGACCGCTGCGAGGTCGACATCATCGCCACCGAGGGCTTCCGCACCTACGGCGGCCTCACCGGCCACACCCTGGAGCAGCTCGCCCAAGGCCTGCGCGAGGTGCTGGACCCGCACTACCTCGCCGACCGCGAGCGGGAGGCCGCGTTCCTGGCCGACCGCGCGCGCGAAGTCGGGGTGGACACGGTGCGCCCGTCGGGCCTGCACGGCATCTACCTCAACGCGGGCCGCCTGCTGCCGCACCTGCAGCCGCGCCACTTCCCCGGTCACTCGCTGGCCTGCGCGCTGTACCGGGAGGGCGGGATCCGCGCCGCCGAGCTGGGTTCGCTGTACCTCGGCGAGCTGGACGCGAACAACGAGCTGGTCACCCCGGCGCCGTTCGAACTCGTCCGGCTGGCGCTGCCGCGCCGCGTCTACGACCACAGCCACCTGGAGTACGTGGCCGACATCCTCGCCGGGATCGCCAAGAACCCCGAGCGGGTGCCGGGCTACCGGATCAGCCACGCGCCGCAGGTGCTGCGGCACTTCCGCTGCCGAACCGAACCGATCGCGGTCTGAAACACCGAAAAAGGGGCGTGGCCGGGAAGATCCCGGCCACGCCCCTTTTTAGCCGCACACCTCAGCCGACGTCCGCCGGCGCCCGGTCGATCGCGTGGCGCACCAGCGTGATCAGCGTGTTCTTCGCGAGCTCGCGGTCGCGGGCGTCGCAGATCACGATCGGCACCTCCGGCGGGATGACCAGCGCCTCGCGCACCTCCTCCGGCTCGTAGTGGTACGCGTCGTCGAAGATGTTGACCGCCACCACGAACGGGATGCCGCGCCGCTCGAAGAAGTCCACCGAGGCGAACGCCTCTTCCAGCTTCCGGGTGTCGACCAGCACGACGGCGCCGACCGCACCGAGCGCCAGGTCGTTCCACAGTGGCCAGAACCGGTTCTGGCCCGGCGCGCCGAACAGGTACAGCACGATCTCTTCCGAGATGGTGATGCGCCCGAAGTCCAGCGCGACCGTGGTGGTCTCCTTGCGCTCGACGCCGGTGAGGTCGTCGACGCCTTCGCTGGCGACGGTCATCTCCTCTTCGGTGGTCAGCGGCGGAATCTCGCTCACCGCACCGACGAGGGTCGTCTTCCCCACCCCGAAACCGCCCGCGACGACCAGCTTCACGGGAATCGGCGCCGCGTTGGACTCGCCGCCGCGGTCGGACGACGAGCCGCCGTCTCTGTTCTGGGGTGACCGGCCTCCGGCCAATCTAGAGTCTGCAAAGCCCACGGTAAACCTGCTCCAAGATGTCTCGGCTGACTTCTGTACGAGGCGAGCGCACGAAGACGGCGCCATGGTCGAGCAGGTCGCCGCACAGGACCCGGACCACGCCCAACGGCTGGGTCAGCATGACGCTCAGCTCCGCCAGCGACACCGGACGCATGCACGCGTCCAGGATCAGCCGGTGCTCGGGGGCCAGCTCCAGCCTCGGCGCCTCCGGGCGCGGCTCGGCGGTGATCACCTGCGTCGCCGTGTCGAGCCGCGTGTGCTTGCCGGGGGTGCGACCGCGCGTGATCGTGTACGGGCGGACTATCGGGCCCGCTTCATCGTCATACCACGCCTCGTCCACGGTCAGAACCTTTCCGCCGCCACGCCGCGAAGTTCCCGCGGAGCGGCCGACAAGAAGGTGCCGACCCGGGTGATCAGCCGGCCCATCTCGTAGGCCACCAGCTCGATGTCCGCCTCGGACGCGCTGAGCACGGCCAGACAGGCACCGTTGCCGGCGGCGGAGATGAACAGGAAGCCGCGCTCCATCTCGACGTGCGTCTGCGCCACCACGCCGCGGCCGAAGTCCTTGCTGACGCCCTTGCCGATGCTGCGCATGCTCGACGACGCGGCCGCCAGCTTGTCGGCGGAGTCGCGGTCCAGCCCGGCCGACTTGGCGATCACCAAACCGTCGTTGGACAACACCACGGCGTGGTCCGCGCCGTGCACGCCCTGCACGAAGTCGTCCAGCAACCAACTCAGTTTCGAAGCTGTTTCGGTCATGCCCACCTCACACACACTTGCTCTTTGTCTGGTCTGCTCACGAGCGGTCGTCGGGCGTGTCGCCGAAGCCGCCTCGGAACGCCCGCCGGAAGCCCGCCAGCTTGCTCGGAGAGGCGACGATGGCCTGCTCCTCCTGGTCCGGGTCGTCCCGCAGCCCATCCGCGAGGTGGGTCTGCGGCACGCGCTTGGGCAGCGGCGGACGGCCGCCCGCAGCCCGCCGCCGTTCCGATGAAGGCATCGGGGCCGGGGCCGGAGCCGGAGTCGGCTCCGGCGGCAGGGGCTCGAACTGCGTCGTGGCTGGGTTCGCTTGCGGGATCGGCTCCGACGCGGGCCACTCGTAAGTGGTTTCAGCCGGTTTCGGCTCCGGTGCCGAGGGCGCTTGGGTGGGCTGGTCGGTCATGACACCATTCCAGCTCAACTCCCGCGGCCGCGGCACCACCGCCGGTTCGGCGAGTTGGTGTTTGCCGCCACTGTTGATGTGACCGCCGCCACTCCCGTTGCCGTTCAGCGCGCCGTTCCCACCATTGCTGAGCGGCGGGAACGCGCCGCCACCGTTGCTGGTGGTGACCGCCGTGTCGGCCTCCAGGATGCGGTCCGGGAACAGCACCGTGGCGCGGGTTCCGCCGTAGGCCGAGATGCCGAACTCCACGGCGATCTCGCGGCGGTGCGCCAGTCGCGCGGCGGTGAACAGGCCAAGCTGCTCGGCCTTGTTGTTCTCCAGCACCAGCCGGTCGAACTCCGGCGGCTCGGACATCATCGAGTTGGCCCGGTCGCGGGTCCCCGGGTCCATGCCGAGGCCCTGGTCGGCGATGTCGACCGCGACACCGCGCGCCACCGCGGTGGCGTCCACGTGCACCTGGGTGTTCGGCGGCGAGAACGCGGTCGCGTTGTCGATCAGCTCGGAGATCAGGTGGATCGCGTCGCCGACGGCGGCGCCGTTGACCATCACCTCCGGGACGTGCCCGATGACCACGCGCGAGTACTGGTCGATCTCGGAGACCGACGAGCGCAGCACGTCCATCAGCGCGACCGGCCGGCTCCACCGGCGGCCCGGCTGCTGGTCACCGAGGACCAGCAGGTTCTCGACCGTGCGCCGGGCGCGGGTGGTCGAGTTGTCCAGGTCGAACAGCTTCGCCAGCTGCGCGGAGTTCTCCTCGTTGCGCTCCAGCTGGTCGATGGTGCCGTGCATGTGCCGCAGCAGCCGCTGGATTCGGTGCGCCATGCCGACGAACACCACTCGCGCGCCCTGCCGGGCACGGGTTTCACCGACGGCCGCGTGGACCGCTTCCTCCTGGAACAGCTGGATGGCTTGCGCCACCTGGCCGACCTCGTCGGTGCCGTAGTGCGCCAGCGGGACCATCTCGGTTTCCACGTTGACGGACTCGCCGTCGCGCAGCCGGCGCACGACGTCGGGCAGCTTCTCGGCCATCGCCAGCGACTCGGTGCGCAGGTCCTGCAGCCGGGTCAGCAGCGCCTCGTCGACGACCGTGCGGTAGACGCGGCGGGCGAAGAGGAACGACACGACCGCGACGGCGAGGGCGGCGAGGCTGCCCCACAGCACGTTCCACAGCGTGGCCGTACCGCTGGCGACACCGCCCTGCGAAACCTCGTCGGCCTGCTTGAACACCAGGTCGGACATGCCGGCGCCGACCTCGTTGGTGATGCGCTGCCATTCGTCCGGCCGCACCGGCGGGTTGCCGCCCTTGAACGAGCCCTGGGCGATGATCCGGTTCTCGGCGTCGACCAACTGCTTCCAGGCCGGGCTTTCGACCAGGCGCTGGTAGTCGGCCCGCACGCCGGGCAGGACGCTGTTGGCGTTCACCGCCATCGTCGTGTGGTGGGCGTCGATGTAGTTCACCAGCAGGCGGTACTGGTCGGGCGTCAGCTCATTGGCGGTCAGCGCGGTGCCGACCAGCGCCGCCTCCCGGGAGAACATGTCGGAGGCCCGGAACAGCGAGGTCGCGGCGAGACCGCCCTGCAGCGTTTCGGGGTCCGGCACGATCCGGGACTGGACGTCGAACAGGCCGGTGGCGGTGTCGAACAGCCCGTTGTAGAACTCGTTGATCTCGTTGGCCGAGGCCTGGCCGTTGGAGATCCGGGCTCGGAGGTCGGGCAGCCGCTCGAAGTAGCCGGTCAGCTGTCGCATCGGCTGCTGGACTTCGGCCGGGGCCGAGTCGATGAGCGAACCGGCCTCCGCCTGCATCGCGGCCAGCGCCTCGTCGGTTTCCTTCTGCTGCGCAGCGAGTTCGGCGCTGCCGGTGCCGGGCCGCGTGATCATTTCGAGGCTGCGCAGGCGTTCCCGCTGCACGTGGTCCAGGGCCGTCACCGCGGGCAGCGACATCTGCCGGACGCTGGCGGCGACCTGCTGGGTGTAGATGGCCTCGAAGGCGAACAGCGAGCAGCCGAAGACCCAGAGGACGCCGACGACGACCCACGGGATGGCGACCGCCCACGTGAGCCGGGATCTGATCGAGGTGTCGGAGCGTTTCGCCCGGCGTCTCCTCGCTTCTCCAGGGGGTGCGAAAGACTCGTTTTGGGTTGTCACTTCCAAGCACTTTCCATCGTCTTGTCCCGCCCGCGCCCGGGCGAGACGATCTGAACGTCGTGCGGACGCGTGTCATGGCGCAGTGGTATCCGCGGGGCGCTCCTCTCCACTTCCACGTCCGTGTCCCCCTGGTGCGAACGCACTGTATCGGATCAAGATCACTCGATCGAGATCGGAGTCACGCGTTCTAGTCGTAACTCCGAGCACATCGCGTACGGAACGTGAAAGTTCACCGAACCGGACCTGTTTTGTAACCGGATCGGTGGCCTATAGAGGCGAAGGGCCGCACCCGGGCGTGTCGGAGCCGGTGGCCCGGAAGTGCAAGCCCTCGTCGCGGGCGCCGCGCACCTCCACGTCGTCGATCACGTTGTTGCTGGATCGGTCGAGCACGATGCCCTTCGCCACCGGAACCGGTCGTGCGGCGGGCCGCCACCGCCGGGGAAAACCGGTCGACGCCGAACAGGCGTGGCGCAGCGCGGGAAAATCGTCAATGCCGCGATCACATTCTTGAACGGCACCGGAAATTCGGGGCGGAAACCGTTGCCGGGCTTGACCGATCGCCCTTTTCTGGTGTCTGCTTTGCGATTGCCGGGATTCTCCCGGCAGACCGTACCGCCGCCCGGTCGACGTCGAATCGGATGCGAGGTGTACGACGTGAGGAAACGACGTGCTTTCCGGCGGATGAGCGGTCTGGCCGGGTTGTCGCTGGTTGCCGTGCTGGCGCTGGCCGCCCTGCCCGCGGCCGCGGCTCCCGGCGCGCCGGCGGCCGAGCCGTGGACCGGCGGATTCGCCGATTTCCCCGGTGATTCCTGGAAGCAGCGGTGGGGTTTCGTCGCCGAGGGCGACTGGGGCTTCGACCGGATGCGGCCGCAGGGCGAGGAGCTCGACGTGTTCTACGGCAAGGGCTCGTCGGCGCCGTCGTGCGGTGACTGCCCGAGCGAAGGCGGCGGGCAGTTCTACACCGACTTCCGCTCGATCGGCCGCGACGACCTGGCCGACGCCGCGGTCCTGAACCTCAGCTACCAGGTGCGATTCCCCAGCGACTGGGACTTCGGCGAACGCGGCGGCAAGCTGCCCGGCCTCTACGGCGGGCCGCCCGGCCAGGCCAGCGGCGGCCAGCACGGCGACGCGTGGTCGACCCGGTACATGTGGCGGATCCGCAGCGACGAGCCGAAGGCCACGGTGTACGTCTACGACCCGTCGCAGGGCGACGGCTACGGCAAGGACGTCGGGCTGGGCTCGTGGGCGTGGCAGGCCGACGGCCAGTGGCACACCGTGGAGCAGTCGGTGGACCGCAACAGCGGCACCATCGCGATCCGGTACGACGGCCAGGAAGTGCTGCGCGAGCAGGGCATCCAGGACGTCGCCGGAATCCCGTTCTCGGGAATCTTCTTCTCCACGTTCTTCGGCGGTCACGACACTTCTTGGGGCCCGAGCCGGGATGTGCACGCGCAGTTCCGCGACTTCCGGGTGAGCACCGGCTGATTCGCAATTCGTGCGGCAATTCCCGAATTCGCGACCGGTGTCGTTCCCGCCGGCTCATTCCGGCCGGCCGTGGGCCTGCTTCACGGCTCTGCGCAGGTCCGGCCAGCGGGCGGGCCCGGCCAGCCCGAGGTGGTAGAGGTGCAGCTCGGCGGCGCCGGCCCGCCCCAGCTCCCGGACGTACCCGGCGATATCGGGCACTTCGGGCCCGGCCGCCGTCACGTAGGCGCCGACGTCCACTGTGCCCGGTATCGATCCGGCCGCGGCGGCGACGTTCGCGATCGTCGCCGCGCCGGGCACCCAGCAGGGCAGCACGACGGCGTCGACGTCGTGGACGGCCTGCGGGGTGAGCCCCGGCAGCGCTCCCGTCACCCACGGGTCGATCGCGCCGTGCAGCACCACGCGCCGGTCGCCGCCGATCTCCTTGAGCACGTCCTGCCGCAGCCGGTCGGTCGCTCGCTGCCGGGTCGACAGGAACGCCGCGCGGAGTTCGCCGGGCAGCCGGTCCTCGGTGGCGGTGAGGTCGCCTTCGGCGATGAGCCGCCGGATCTCCTCGCGCAGCAGCGCGCGGGCGGCCTCCGGCAGCACGTCGTGCTCGGCCCAGCCGGCGGCGCACGCGGCGCAGCAGCACACCGAGAGCAGCCGGGCCGCGGCGGGCGGCCACACCGCGTCGGTCTTCTCGTGCTGGTGCTGGTGGATCGCGCCGAGCTGCCCGCACGCCTCCAGCACGACGGACCGGACATCCAGCTCCGCCAGGGATTCCGCGGTCAGCCGGGCGGCGAACGCCCGCACCTCCTCCTGAGCCGGGCACAACGCCCAGGGATAGGTCTCCCCGAAGCAGTTCTGCACCGCGAACTCGGGAAACTCCGTTCCCAGCGAGGAGTTGTGCGTCAGCACCAGCCACGCGGCGGCCGGGATCCCGGCCGCCGCCAGAGCGCGGATCGCGTCTCCGGCGCTGTCGGCGGAGTCGACCCAGTCGGCGGGCGCGGGCCGCAGCCTGCCCCACCCGTCGCGGATCGGCCGGTAGAGCGCCGCGTGCCGGGCGGTGACGCTGGTGCCCTGCTTCGACCACGGCGTCGCCGCCCGCGCGCTGTGGTAGGACACCGCGACCGCGACCTCGTCGACGCCGAGATCCCGCACCCGGTCGGCGAATTCCGGCCCCACGTCCCACGGATAGGCGTAACCCGTCACGTGCACGTCAGCCCACCTCCGCCGGTGCGGCCGCGGCCGACTCCTGGTCCAGGGCTTCGAGCATCTCGTCGACCCGCTCGGTGCGCTCCGAGGCGATCAGGCCCAGGCCGACGTACAGCGCCAGCGACACCAGGATCGGGGTGGCGACGGTGGCGGTGGGACCGGCGTCGAGGCCGTAGTAGAGGACGCCGTAGGTGAGCAGCCCGCCGGCCCAGGACACGATGGCCGCCCGCGAGCCGCACCGCCGGAACCACGGCAGCATGCCCAGCAGCAGCGGCACCGAGATCGGGCCCATCAGCGCCGCGACCCAGGAGACCACGATGGACAGCACGCCGCCGAGGTGCTCCGCCTGGGTGGCCACGACCATGCTCAGCGCGATGAAGCCGAAGGTGGCGATGCGGCCGGTGCGCAACCGCTGGAACTCGTCGAACCCGCGCGCCTTCCGCCACAGCACCGGCAGCATGTCGCGGGTGATCACCGAGGAGATCGCGTTGGCGTCCGAGGCGACCATGGCCATGGTGTGCGAGAACATCCCGGCCAGCACCAGCCCGATCATGCCCGGCGGCAGCAGCGCCTGCGTCATCGCCGCGTACGAGGTGGTCGGGTCGGCGAGGTCCGGCACGAACAGCGGCGCGGCGAACATCGGGAACATCAGCACCAGCGGCCAGACCAGGTACAGGGCGGCGGAGAGCACCGCGCCGCGCCGGGCCGCGCGGGAGTCGGGCGCGGCCATGTAGCGCTGCGCCAGGTTCCACATGCCGCCGTTGTACTCCAGCGTCTTCACCAGCACGTACACCAGCAGGAACACCGTGGTGTACTGCCCGGTGACCGGCGAGGTGTGCCCCGCGGGCAGCCGGTCCCAGAGCGTCCACAACCCAGAGACGCCGCCGAGTTCGGCCAGCACCGCCCAGATCATCACGATCCCGGCCGCCGCCTGGATGACGAACTGGCCGAAGTCGGTCAGCGCGTCGGCCCACAGGCCGCCGGCCGTGCAGTACAGCAGGGTGACGGTGCCGGTGATGACGATGCCCCAGATCAGCGGCAGCCCGGCGAAGGAGTGCAGCAGCACCGCCACCGCGAACCACTTGGCCGCGACGTCGAAGACCTTCAGCGACGAGCCGCTCCAGGCCAGCACCTGCTGGGTGGGGATGTTGTAGCGGCGGGCCAGGAATTCCAGCGGCGACGCCACGCCGAAGCGGGCGCGCAGGCGGTTCCAGCGGGCCGCGAACAGCCACGATCCGATGGCCACGCCGATGCCGATGCTGGCGAATCCCCAGAAGTAGACCGTGATGCCGTCGGTGTAGGCCACGCCCGCGTAGGCGACGAACAGCACGGCGCTGTAACCGGACATGTGGTGCGAGATCCCGGCCAGCCACCAGGGCATCCGGCCGCCGGCGATGAAGAAGTCCTTGTCGGTCTTGACCCTGCGGTGCGACCACCAGCCGATGACCAGCATCAGGCCGAAGTAGCCGCACACCGTTGTCCAGTCGAGAGCATGCACCTGGCCGATCCCTTCGGCGTTCACATACTTGAATGGATAATAGGTTTGTGAATTAATTCGACTATCGGAAACATGCCGGAGGACGCTAGTATGACCGCGATCACATGTCAACCGGCGTCTGGGCGCTGCCCGGGGAGGAGGTCGGCATGCCGGCCCGCATCGCCACCACGACGGATTCGGCCGGGGTGAAGTCGGCGCGACGCACCATCGAGCTGCTGGAAACCTTCGCCGGGCACGAATCCTGGCTGTCGCTGGCCGAACTGCACGCCCGCACCGGCATCCCGCGCTCCAGCCTCCACGGCCTGCTGCGCACCCTGCTGGAAACCGGCTGGCTGCAGGCCGACCGCACGGAAACCCGCTACCGGCTCGGCATCCGCACGCTGATCTGCGGCACCGCCTACCTCGACCGCGACCCGGTGGTGCCCTACGCGACCGAGGCGATGGAGCAGGTCCGCGAGCAAACCGGGTTCACCACGCACTACGCGCGCCGCAACGGCAACGAGGTCGTCTACCTGGAAAGCCGCGAGTCCCGGCGCTCGGTGCACCTGATCTCCCGCGTCGGCCGCACGCTGCCCGCGCACGCCACCGCCCTGGGCAAGGCGCTGCTGGCCGAGCTGACCCGCGACGAGGTCGCCGCGCTCTGCGCCGGCCCGCTGCCCGCGCTCACCGCGAACACCATCGTCGAACTCCCCGCCCTGCACGCGGAATGCGCGCTGATCCGCGACCGCGGTTTCGCCGCGGAACTGGAGGAGGGCACCACTGGGATCCGCTGCGTGGCCGCCGTGGTGCCCTACCGCATCCCCGGCACCGACGCGATGAGCTGCTCGATGCCCACCGACCAGGCCACCGACGCCGACGCCCGGCACGTCGCCGAGCTGCTGGCGCGCACCACCGCCGAACTCGGCCAGCGCCTGCGCCGGGCCGGAATCCGCTGAACGCAGAAGGGAAAGCCACGTTGCAGCAACGCATTCTGATCACCGGCGCGGCCGGGGTCGTCGGCACCATGATGCGGTCCCGGCTGCGCCGCGAGGGCCGCGTCCTGCGGCTGCTCGACCGCGCGCCGCTGCCGCCCGCAGAGCCCGGCGAAGCCGTCGAGGCGGTCACCGGAACGCTGACCGACCCGGATGTGATGGCCGCCGCCTGCGAGGGCGTCGACGCGATCGTGCACCTCGGCGGCCACAGCCGGGAGAACTCGTGGGCGGAGACCCTCGCGGTGAACATCGACGGCACGCGCACCGTGCTGGAAGCGGCCCGGAAAGCCGGTGTCGGCCGGGTGATCCTGGCCTCCAGCAACCACGCCGCCGGGTTCCGCCTGGTCGCCGACGCGGGGCCGGACGGCCTGCCCGCGGATTCGCCCGCGCGGCCGGACACCTACTACGGCGTGAGCAAGGCCGCGATCGAGGCGCTGGGCAGCCTGTACCACTCGCGGTTCGGCATCGACGTGATCTGCATCCGCATCGGCGCCTGCTTCGAGCGCCCGGCGGACGTGCGCGCCCTGTCGCTGTGGCTCTCCCCCGACGACGCGGGCCGCCTCTTCGAGGCGTGCCTGGGCCATCCGTCGCCGGGCTACCGCGTGATCTGGGGCGTCTCGGCCAACACCCGCGGGGTCTGCTCCCTGGCCGAGGCGGCGGAACTGGGCTACCGCCCGCAGGACGACTCGGAGCGGTTCGCCGCGGAGGCCGCCCCGTCCGACGCCTCGGCCCGCTACCTGGGCGGCCCGTTCACCACCGCCGCCCTCGGCGAGCCGAACTGACCGCAGTTTCAATTGAAACTGCCATCCTCCGTGCACCGGGACCGGCCGACTGCCTGAACAGTATTCATGTATGCGAACGGATCGTTCGGCTGGCTAGGATCGTGGCACTGCCGTGGAGCGAAGGAGGATGCGGGGATGCCTCAGCCTGCCGATGTTTCCAGCGCGGCGGGCGGTACCGACGCCGCCGGCGTGAAGTCCGCCCGCCGCGCGATCGACCTGGTCGAGACCTTCGCCGCGCAACCGTCCTGGCTGTCGCTGTCCGATCTGCACGTCCAGACCGGATTCCCGCGCTCCAGCCTGCACGGGCTGCTGCGCACGCTGCTCGACGCGGGCTGGCTGGAGGCGGATTCCAGCAACACCCGGTACCGGCTCGGCGTCCGCGCGCTGATCTGCGGCACGGCCTACCTCGACCGCGACCCGGCGATCCGCTACGCCACCGAAGCGCTTGAAGAGCTGCGCGAGCGGACGGGCTTCACCACGCATTACGCCCGCCTGATCGGAAACCAGGTGATCTACCTGGAAACCCGCGAGTCGGCGAACTCGACGTACCTGACGTCCAAGATCGGCCGCACGCTGCCCGCGCACGCCACCGCCCTGGGCAAGGCACTGCTGGCGGAGCTGACAGGCGAAGAGGTGGCCGAGCTGCTCCCCGACCCGCTTCCCGCGCTCACGCCGAACACCCTGGTGTCGCTGGACGGCGTCCTGGAGGCATGCGCGACGGCGCAGGAACGCGGCTACGCGGCGGAAGTCGAGGAGGGCACGCCCGGCATCCGCTGCGTGGCGGCGGTGGTGCCCTACCGGATCCCGGGCACGGACGCGATCAGCTGCTCGATGCCGATCGAGCAGACGACGGACGCGAAGGCGCGGAAGGTGGGCGAGCTCCTGGTGAAGGTCACCGCACAGCTCGCCCAACGCCTCCGCCGCGAAGGCATCCGCTGACGCCTTCAGGCTCCTTGCCAGCCCGAACCTCGGGCGGTGGTCACGTACTCCGGCCACGGGTAGTCGTGCGGGGCCTCGAAGTCCTTGGGCAGCAACGGATCCGGCGCCTCCGCGCGGCGCTCCTCGAACTCCGCCCTGGCCGCCGCCAGTGTCTCCGGGCTGCGGGCCAGGTCCAGGAGGGTTCCGGCGATCGTCTTGGCCGCGCAGATGATCGTCGGGTCGATCGTCGCCGGGATGCCGCCGAGGGCGTTCATCGCCCAACTCGGCGTGGGGCGGCCGTCGATCGGGGCCAGCGCCGGGCGGGCGATGTAGAGGCGGGCCGTCGGGGCGTAGTGGGTCATCTCGACGTAGTCGTCGGACGTCCAGTTCCGTTGTGCCGGCGGGATGTTCTCGCGCAGCAGGCGTTCCGCCTCGACCGGTTCGACCAGCCGGGAGCACTCGGCGAGCAGCGGGTTCTCGGTCGGCTCGACGCCGAGCGAGCGCTGCACCTCCCGCGCCACCTCGACCGCCTCCGGGCCGTACTCCGGCGGCCCGACCTGCGCCAGGTTCCGGTAGGCCACCTCCGCCATCGCGTGGTTGGCCAGGCCCGGCCGGTTCCGCGACACCCAGCGGGTTTCGAGGCGGCAGTGCGCCGTGCGGGCTGCCGCCTCCGCGTTCGCGTCGAGCACCCGCAGCACCTGCTCGGCCGTGGCGATGTCCGGGCAGCGCCAGGAGTACTGGATCTGGGCGATCCCCGCCGGGAGGTTGTCCGCGGTGGCGTTGCCCGCGCTCAGGATCGCCTCGGACAGCGACCAGCCACCGAACGCCGGGGCCATCGAGTCCTGTGTGGACTTCGTCAGCGAGTACATCGTCATCAGCGCGGCGTTCGCGCCGGGCGCGCGGGCCGCCGAGTGGGACGCCGGGATCGGGCTGCCCGGGTCCGCGACGCCCCAGGTTTCCGGTTCGTCGCAGCGGAAGCTGTAGATTCGGCTGTAGTACGCGCCGCAGTGCGTGTCCCACCGGACCGTGTTGCACAGCGGCAGCATGTAGAACGGGTGGAAGCTGATGATCGCGTCCACGTCGTCGTAGTAGCCGCGCAGCCCGTGCACGACCTTGGAGCCCTGCACCTTCTCGGCCGGTTCCCCGGTGTAGCGGATCGTGCCGCCGATCCCGTTGCGCTGCATCGCTTCCTTCGCCGCCAGGACGGCTCCCAGGGTGCTGATGCCCAACGCCGAGTGCGGGTCGGTGTGCCCGGGCGCGTGCGGGCTGACGCCGGAGCGCGGTTCGGGGCGCGGCGTGCCTGCCTGGCAGTTGCCCGGCACCGCGTCGTACTCGGCGTAGGTCAGCAGCGTCGGGCCCGGGCCGTTGCGCCAGGTCGCGGAGAACGCCGTGGGCATTCCGCCGCTGCCTTCCTCGACCTCGAAGCCCTCGCTCCGCAGCAGGTCCACGTACCAGGCCGCCGAGCGGTACTCCCGCCACGCGGGCTCGGCCAGCTCCCAGATCCGGCCGTGCCACTCGGAGAGCCGGGACCGGTTGCGGTCCACCCAATCCCACGCGGCGGATTTCGCGGTGTCGCTCATGCCCGGTACGCCACCTCTCCGTCGAGGATCGTGCAGTGCGCGTCGACCTTCCGCAGGTCCTCGTCCGCCGTGGTGCGCAGGTCGTGGTCGAGCACGACGAGGTCGGCGAGCTTGCCCGGCGCGAGCGAACCGAGGCGGTCTTCCAGCCGCAGGGCGTAGGCGGCGTCCAGGGTGTGCGCGCGCAGCGCCTCGTCCAGGCTCATCGCCTGCGCGGCACCGATCTCACCGCCCTCCCGGGTGCGCCGGCAGACCGCGTTGGCGATGGTCTCCATCGGGCGCAGGCTGGAGACGAACGAATCGCTGGAGAGCACCGGCACCACGCCGGCGTCCAGCTCCTCCCGGATCGGCTGCAGCCGGTGCGCGCGCTCGGGGCCGAGGCGGCGCACGAAGTCGGTGCCGCTGTCGTAGAGGAAGTTCGGCTGGTTCACCGCCACCGCGCCGAGATCGGCGAGCATCCGCACCTGCTCCCGGGTCGGGTAGCCGCAGTGCTCGATGCGCGGCCGCGGGTCGTCGCCGGCCACCCGCACGGCCTCCACGAGCCCGTCGATGGTGTTCTGCATCGCGAGGTCGCCCTGCGTGTGCACCGCGACCTGCCAGCCCGCCTCCGACGCCCGGCGCAGCAGGTCGGTGAGCTGCTCGGGCTGCCAGTACGAGCTGCCGGTGAACTCGCCGCGCTCCCCGTACGGCTCGCGGAACAGCGCGGTGCCGCCGAGCAGGCTGCCGTCGGAGTAGAACTTCATCGCCCCGAGCCGCAGCCAGTCGTCGCCGAACGGGCCCGCGAGGCCGAGCGCGGTGAGGCCGTCGAGCTGGTGCGACAGCGGCATGCAGACGGTGCGCAGCGGCAGCGCGCCCACGGCCTTCGCCGCCCGGTAGACCAGCATCTCGCGCCGGGACACCTGCGGGTCGCACACCGTGGTGACGCCGGCGGACAGGTAGTTGTCGCGGGCATCGGCGAGCCAGCCGAGCAGCTGCTCGTGCGGCAGGTCGGTGTGGAAGTTGGGACCGTGGCAGCCGATGTCGGCGGCCAGCGGCAGCAGCAGCTCCATCGCGCTGTCCAGCACCATGCCGGTCAGCCGGCCGCCCTCGTCGCGGACGAACGCGCCGCCCGCCGGGTCGGCCACGTCGGTGACGATGCCGCGCCACTTCAGCGCGGCGCTGTTGACGACCGCCTGGTGGCCGGAGACGTGGTAGATGATCACCGGGTGCTCGGTGGTCGCCTCGTCCAGCTGGGTCCGGGTGACCCGGCCCTCCGGGTACTTCGCGTCGTCCATGCCGAACGCCCGGATCCACTGGCCCGCCGGGGCGCTCGCGGCCGCCTTCGCGATCGCCGCCACCAGGTCGGCCGCGCTGGACACCCCGGGACTGCGCACGTTCACCGCCGCCAGCGACTCCGCGGTGGACAGCAGGTGGTTGTGCGGGTCGATGAACCCGGGCACCACGGTCCGGCCGCCGGCGTCGAGCTCCACCGCGCCGGGGCCCGCCGCGGCGCGGACCTCGGATTCCGCGCCGCAGAGCAGGATCTTGCCGTCGCGGATGGCAACGGCCTCCGCGCGCGGCCGACGCTCGTCCACGGTGCGGACGTCGGCGTGCGTGATGACCAAAGTGGACACGGTTGACCTTTCGAATCGTTCGGGAACTTCAGGCGCGCTGGGTGATGGCGGCTGGTTCGTCGTCGACCTGCCGGGCCTTGGCCGTGCAGGCGATCGCGACCAGGCACATCACCACCAGCAGCACCACCACCGGCATCGGGGTGCCGAACGCCGCCAGCAGCGCGGTGCAGGCGATCGGCGCCAAGCCGCCGAAGACCGCCCCGGCGATCTGGTAGGACAGCGAGATGCCGGTGTAGCGGACGCGCGGTTCGAACATCTCCGCCATGATCTTCGGCAGCGGGCCGTAGGTGCCGGACATGCCGACGCGCATCACCAGCAGCAGCGCGACGATCAGCGCGACGTTCCCGCTGGGCACCACCAGGAACTGCGGCGCGGCCAGCACGGCCACCGCGATCAGCCCGCCGATCACGATCCGCCGGGCGCCGACGCGGTCGCCGAACCAGGAGGTGATCAGCGTCGCGACGATCTCCAGGAACGCGGCCGCGCTCAGCGCGTTGAGCATCACCGTCTCGGACACGCCGATCTCCGGCGTGGTGGCGTAGGCGAGCAGGAACGTCGTGACGATGTAGTAGCCGCCGACTGCGACCGGCAGCGCGCCGATGCCCATCAGCACCGACCGCCACGAGGTCCGCAGCACCTCCTTGACCGGGGCCTCGTTCGAGGTGTCCTGCTCCCGCAGGGCCTCGGCGAACACCGGGGACTCCTCCACCCGCAGCCGGATCACCAGCCCCACCAGCACCAGCACCGCCGACGCCAGGAACGGGATCCGCCACGCCCAGCTCAGGAGCGCCTCCTCGCCGAAGGCCGACACGATGCTGAACGCGCCGGTGGCCAGCAGCGCCCCGGCGGAGTTGCCGATCTGCGGGAAGGATCCGAAGAAGGTCTTGCGGTGCTCCGGCGCGTGCTCGACGGCGATCAGCGCCGCGCCGCCCCACTCGCCGCCGACCGCGAGGCCCTGGATGAACCGCAGCACCACGAGCGCGATCGGCGCGAACGGCCCGATGGTGTCGTAGGTCGGCATCAGGCCCACCAGGAACGTCACCGCACCCATGATCAACAGGGTCGTGACCAGCGCGGACTTGCGGCCGACCCGGTCGCCGAAGTGCCCGAACACGATGCCGCCGAGCGGCCGGGCGAAGAACCCGACGGCCAGCACCGCGAACGAGGCCATCATGCCCACGAACGGGTCGGCGGTGGTCGGGAAGAACAGCTTGCCGAGCACCAGCGAGGCGGCGGTGGCGTAGACGTAGAAGTCGTACCACTCGATGGTCGTGCCCACGAACGATGCGAACGCGGCCCTGACGGCCATTCGCGGTGACGCGGTCGAATCGCTCATGAAGTCCTCCGTCGGCGCTGGGAGCGAGTGCAGCGACTGTAGGACCGCAGGCGGAAAAACACCCTGGGCGAACCGTACACTTTCGCAGTCTGAGTTGGGCGATTCGCACAAGGGTTGATCTATGGCGCTGCGGATGGCGGATGTCCTGGGCCTGCCGGGACTGGACCTGCGCCTGCTGGCCGGGGCGGGCGGGCTGCACCGGGAGGTGCGCTGGGCGCACGTCATCGAGCTGACCGACCCGGTGCCGTGGCTGCGCGGCGGCGAGCTCGTGCTGACGGTCGGGCTCGGCCTGCCGGACGACCCGCGGGGCCAGCGCGACTACGTGCGGCGGCTGGCCGACGCGGGGTGCGCGGGCCTCGGCTTCCCGCCCGGCGAGATCCGCACAGAGCTCCCACCCGCAGTTCTGGAGGCCGCCGACGAATGCGACTTCCCGGTGGTCGCGGCCATCGAGAGCACGCCGTTCATCGCGATCACCGAAGCCGTCGCCCAGTGGTACGCCGACCACCGCTCCCGCCAGGAGCGGCAGGCGCTCAAGGCGCAGGACGCGATGGCTCGGGCGGCACTGCGCTCCGGGCCCGCCGGGATCGTGCGCGAGCTCGCCGCCGGCACCGGTGGCGAGGTGCTGCTGCTCGACTCCGCCGGTCACGTGCGCGCGACGGAGCCGCCGGAGCGCCGCGACTGGCACGAGGCGGTGCGCGCGGCCGTGCGGCGCGGCACGCGCGGAGCGCTCGGAACGACCTTCGGCGACTGGGAGATCCACGTGGCGAGCACCGGCATCTCGGGCAGCCCGAGCGGCTGGCTCGCGGTGGCGTCCGCGCCGCCGGTCGCCGCGCACGTGCGGATCCTCGCCAACCACGCGGCCAACCTCGTCGGCGTCGGCGTCGAAGGCGTGCGCTCGGCGCACGCGAAGACCCACCAGCAGCGCGCAGCGTTCTTCGCCGCCGCGCTGGAGGAGAACTCGGCGACGCTGTGGGACCGGCTGGAGGACGCGTGCCCGCTGCCTCCCCCGCCTTACGAGGTGGTGGCGCTGCGCGCCGGCGGCGCCGAGCCGCCGAAGCTGGCGCGGATCGTGCTGGACACCCTCGCCGAGGTCATCGATGACACGGCGCTGGAGGAACGGCTGGTGGTCTGCCCGCTACCGGAGGCTCTGGTCGTCGTCCTCCCCGACGCGAACCCCAGGACCGGCCGCGCGCTGACCGAGCGGCTGAACGCGCGGGCCGGGCAGGTTCGCGCGGGAGCGGCGACCGCCCGGGACCGGACCGAGCTGCCCGCGACGATCTACCGCGCCACGAGTGCGATCTCCCGCTCCGAAGACGTCTACCGGCACGCCGACGAGCTCGCCGCGAGCACCCTGTTCCAAGGCGTCTTCGACGGCCCGGCGGTCGACCGCTTCGTCGACTCCGCGTTGGAACCGTTGCGCCGTCAGGACGAACGCCGCCGCGCGGGCACCCCGAGCCTCGTGGACTGCGTGCGGACTTTCCTGGACGAAGGCCAGAACCTGGAGGCGGCGGCGCGAAAGCTCGACATCCACCGAAACACGCTGCGCTCCCGCCTGCGCACCGCCGAGCGCGTCACCAACCGCTCCCTCGACCACCCCCAGGACCGCCTGGAGCTCTGGCTCGCGACCACTCTGGAGCGTCCGGACGCGACGGCCGATTACCGCCAGACTTGATCTGCCTTCGCCGGAAGTATTGGGCTCGTCCGAGAAAACGGCGAAGCGATCGAGGAAGAGATGAACACGGCACGTTTCGAGTCCAAAGTGGTCGTGGTGACCGGGGCGACCTCAGGCATCGGCGAGGCCACGAGCCGGCGGCTGGCCGCCGAGGGCGCGGCGGTGGTCCTGGGTGCGCGGGGCAAGGACGTCGGCGAGCAGCTGGCGGCCGACATCCGCGGCACCGGAGGCCGGGCGCTGTTCGTGCCTACCGACGTGACGGTGGAGAGCGAGGTCGCGGCGCTGGTGCGCGCGGCGATGGACGAGTTCGGCCGGCTGGACGGCGCGTTCAACAACGCGGGCGCGATCAGCGCGTTCGGCCCCGTGCAGGACATCCCCTCGGAAGGCTGGCGGGCAGACCTGGGTCTGAACCTGGACGGCGTGTTCTACGGCCTGAAGTACGAGATCCCGGCCATCCTCTCCTCCGGAGGCGGCGCGATCCTCAACAACGCCTCCAACGTCGGCGTGGTCGGCATGGGCAGCATTTCGCCTTACGTGGCCGCGAAGCACGCCGTCGTGGGCCTGACCAAGTCGGCGGCGCTGGAGAACGCGCAGCAGGGCGTCCGCGTCAACTCGATCGCCAGCGGCGCGGTCGACACCCCGGCGTTCCGCAGCACGATGGGCGCGACTCCGGAAGGCGAGGCGCAGATCGCCGGTCTCCACCCGATGGGCCGGATCTCCAAGCCCGAGGAGATCGCCGCGTTCGCGGCGTTCCTGCTCAGCGACGAAGCCAGCTTCATCACGGGTGCCAACCTGTCGATCGACGGCGGCTTCACCGCGCAGTGAGAAGACAGCCGTGGCTGGCGGCGGCCCCCCGCGCCGCCGGCCACGGCAGGGTGCCCCTCACCTGTTGAACAGCACCGAGCGAATCAGGTTCCAGAGTTCGAAGAGGACCATCAGGTCGACGATCGCCAGCGTCAGGTGGGCTCGGACCCAGTTGCGGCGGTCGTTCTCCTTGAGGAGCTTGAAGGTCCGGATGCTCTGGATCACGCTGCGCGGCGCGCAGGATGCGAGACCGACCAGTGCTCCGACCGTGGCCAGGTCGCTGATCAGGCTCGTCACCTTGACTCCCGCCGCTTCCGCTCGGCCGGCGACCATCAGGGCCAGGAAGGTTCCGGCGAGGGTGCAGATCGCGGTTCGCGACAGCACCAGTTCGACCAGCTGGCGGGTGGAGCGAAGCTCCGGGGCCGGCCGGACGCGGGACGCGCCGAGCCACTGCGTGGCGCACAGGCCGCGCAGGATCAGCCAGATCGCGACGAGACCGACCGCGAGCGCGCCGTTCTGGGCCCACTCCGGCGCCTGGTCCCGCGACCACGTCAGCCAGATATCCGGCTTGATGACGGCGAAACAACCCAGCGCCAGGACGAGAACGAGCCATGGCGGCTTCGGGTTGGACGAACGCTCTTCGGAAACCTCGTCAGGCTCCGGAATCGACCGGGCCGGAGCTGTGGTCGTCCGGCCGGCAGGGCCGCGCTTCTGCTTCTTCCGCTTGTTGTTCGCCACGTGCCCCGCTGTCCACCGGCCCCCGATCGTTCCGGCGACCGAACCTACCAGTCGTGAGTGCTCGTTCCGGCACGAACGCTCACGACCACCGGGCGGCGGTCAGGGGCGCGACAGGACGTCGTGCACTCGGTCTCCGAGGAGCACGTCGTTGTCGCGGTTGATCCACTGGCGGCGCAGGACCGCGAGCGCCGTCGACATGTTCAGGCCGTTGATACCGGGTAGCGCGCCGATGTCTTCGGTGACGAACCGGGACAGGTGGTCTTCGTCGCGGAACACCGCGTGGTGGGTGATCGATGCCGGGCCTGCCGTCATCACCGTGAACCGTCCGGACGACTCCGCGCCCAGCGCTGCCAGCACCGCGGGGATGTGCTGTGGCTGGACATCGAGGGTGATCAGCGCCGTGAGCGGGAAGCCGAGGACGGCTGGTTCGATCTCCACCCGGGGGCGGGCGGCGCCTGCTTCCAGCACCGATTGGATCAGCCGGTACGCGGTCGACCGGCTGACGCCGAGTTCGCGGGCGGCTTGCGCCGCGGTGATCCGGCCGTCGTCGACGAGCAGGCGCAGCGTGTTGAACTCGGCTTCGCCGAGCGGCCCGACGCTCTCCGGTGGGGAGCTGGGGTCGGCGTCGGCGTGCTCTCGCAGCGCAGCGGTTTGCTCGCCGGTGAGCCGGTCCAGGTGCCACGCCACGGCCTGGCGCGCCGTGCGCAGCACGAGGTGCGACTCGATGGACGCGATGCCCGGGATGGCGGGCAAGGTGTGGGTCAGCAGGCGGCGCAGGTCCGTTCCTGCCAGCGGGTAGATGGTGCAGTAGATGTCCGCGTCACCACTGATGATCACGACGGACTGGGCCTCGGACACCTCCTGGATCGCTGCCGCGACACCGGAGGTCGTGCCGGGCTCGCACTTGATCCACACCACGTAGGGGTTGGCGGTGAGGATCAGCGACCAGTGCACGGTCGAGATGAAGCGCAGGAGCCGGCTCTCCTGCAACCGCTGGATTCGCCGGCCGACGGTGCTCGCCGAGGTGCCCAGGATCTCCGCGACGGCGTTCAGCGGCGCCCGGGGCGTGAGCTGCAGCGCGGCCACCAGATCGAGGTCCGCGTCATCCAGTGTTTGCACAACCTCACCTCAAGTTGAACGGTTATCCCGCTTTCGTAGCTTACTTGACACAAGTCTGCATATGAATATTGGATGCTGGATCAAATCACCGTCTGACGTAAGTGGAGGGGCCCTTGAGCGAGGTGACGACTCGACGACGTTCGGTGACGTCGTTGGTGATGCGCGTGCTCGACGTGGTGGACCGGGTCGGGAACAAGCTGCCGCATCCCTTCTGGCTCTTCGTGATCCTCAGCGCGGTGGTGGTGCTGGCGAGCTGGCTGCTGGCCGCGCTCGGCGTCTCCGCGATCTCCCCGGTGGACGGCAAGGAGGTCGGGGTCAAGAGCCTCGTCTCCGGCGCCGGGGTCCAGATGATGCTCGGCGACCTGATCAAGAACTTCGTGAACTTCCCGCCGCTCGGGATGATCGTGGTGGTCATGCTCGGCGTGGCCATCGCGGACAAGACCGGGCTGCTGGCGGCGATGATGCGGGCCGCGCTGGCCAAGGTGCCCGCCGGACTGGTCACCTTCTCCGTCGCGCTGACCTCGATGTTCGCCCACCTGGCCTCGGATGCCGCGTTCGTGGTGATGATCCCGCTCGGCATGATCGTGTTCCGGGCCGTGGGCCGCAGCCCGATCATCGGCGCGGTCGTGGCCTACGTCGCCGTCGGCGGGGCCAGCAGCATCAGCCCGGTGATCGAGGCGTCGGACGCGGTCTTCGCCGGCCTCACCACGTCGGCCGCGCACACCATCGACCCGGACTACCTGGTCACCCCGGTGTCCAACTACTACTTCTCGGCGGCGTCCTCGCTGCTGCTGGCGGTCTCGATCACCGTGGTGACCGAGCTCGTCGTCGCCCGCCGGGTCGCCGCGATGAACGCCGTCGAGCCGGAGCTGACCGGTGTCGACGAGCTGCCCGACATGTCCCTGTCCGCCGCCGAGCGCACCGGGGTGCGGCGGGCGCTGATCGCCGCGGCGCTCTTCCTCGCCGCGGTGGTGCTCGCCGTGCTGCCGAGCGGCTCGCCGCTGCGCGGCGAGGGCGGCTCCATCGTGGACTCCCCGCTGATGGAGAACGTCGCGGTGATCATGATGCTGTTCTTCATGGTCATCGGCACCGTCTACGGCCTGGCGGTGAAGACCATCAGCTCGGCCAAGGACTTCCCGGAGCTGATGGGTCAGGGGCTGCGCGAACTGGTCCCGGTGCTGGTGCTGTTCTTCGCGGTCTCGCAGTTCCTCGCGTACTTCAAGTGGACCAACATCGGCCAGGTCATCGCGATCTCCGGCGCGGGCGTGCTGGACTCGATCGACGCGCCGCCCGTGGTGATCTTCGTGAGCGCGGTGCTGCTGATCAGCGCGCTGAACCTGCTGCTCACCAGCGGCTCGGCGATGTGGGCGCTGGTCGCCCCGGTGCTGGTGCCGATGCTGATGCTGCTGGACATCCACCCGGAGACCACCCAGGCGCTGTTCCGCGTCGCCGACGCGCCGACCAACAGCCTCACGCCGATGAGCCCGTACTTCGTCATCGCGCTCGGATTCATCCGCCGCTACCGCCCGTCCGCCGGGATCGGCACCCTGATGTCGCTCGTGCTGCCGCTGGCGCTCGTCAACCTGTGCGTCTGGGTCCTGATGTTCCTGGCCTGGTACGCGCTCGGCATCCCGCTCGGCCCCGGCGTTCCCGTCCGATGAACCACCCCCAACGCAGGAAGGCGCACGATTTGTCCGCGAAGCCGTTGTCCGCGTGGTGCCGAGACAGGCTGGACGAGCTGCTCGGCGATGTGTCGATGCTGGTGCACCACGAGTCGCCGAGCAGCGAGAAAGCGTTGCTGGACGAGACAGCCGATTCGATCACGACGTGGCTGCGGGACCGGCTCGGCGCACCGTCCCGGCTAACTCGGCACGAACACGCCGAGCACGGTGACCTGCTGGAGGTGACCTACGCCGGCTCCACCGAAGCGCCCGTGCTCATGATCGGCCACTACGACACCGTCTGGCCCGCGGGAACCGTGGACGGGTGGCCGTTCGCCGTGCGGGAGGACGGGACGGCGACCGGGCCGGGCGTCTACGACATGAAAACCGGCCTCGTCACCGGGGTCTGGGCGCTGCTGGCGCTGCGCGCTTTCGATCTGCCGTGCCCGACCGTGCGGTTCATGTTCAACGGCGACGAAGAACTCGGCAGCCCGATGTCCCGCCCCCACATCGAACGCGCGGCGCCGGACTGCTCGGCGACGCTGGTGCTGGAACCGGGCGTCGGCTGGGACGTCAAGGCGGAGCGCAAGGGTGTCGGGATCTTCACCGTCACCGCGCACGGCGTGGAGGCCCACTCCGGGAACAACGCCACCGGCGGCGCGAGCGCGGTCCACGCGCTCGCCGAGATCATCCACCGGCTCGCCGGCGAAGCCGACCACGAGCGCGGCACCACGATCAACGTCGGCACGATGAGCGGCGGCACCGCCCGCAACGTCATCGCGGGCAGGGCCAGTTGCCTCGTCGACATCCGGATCAGCGACGAGGCCGAGGCCGACCGGATCGACGCGGTCTTCGCCGGGCTCCGCGCCGGCGACCCGCGGGTGCGGGTGGAGGTCGACGGGAAGTGGAGCCGCCCGCCCATGCGGCTCAGCCCGGAGAGCAGGCGGCTGTTCGGCCTCGCCGACGAGGTCGCCGCGTCCGTGCGCGCGCCGCTCGAACCGATCAGCGTCGGAGGCGGCAGCGACGCGAACTTCGTTTCCGCACTTGGTCTTCCGGTGCTCGACGGGCTCGGCGCCAGCGGCGACGGCGCGCACGCCCTGCACGAGCACGTGATCGTCGACGACATCCCGGACCGGGTCGCACTCGTCGCCGGACTGCTGCGGCGAATCGCCGACGACGCGTCGTGAGTTGTTGCGGGCTTGGCGCTGGCAGCCGGCGCCAAGCCCGCACGTGTCGCCGCAACATGGGAACAACGTTTGACCACGGTGCTCTGCCGGGATGGCACTACCAAGCCTCGCGAGGACCACTACGCCGCTCTGATGGCGTGCAAGATCACCAGGCAGTGCTGGTGACGAAATGGGTGTCGTAGCGGTTTTGCTCGGTGAGCAGGCTGTCGCGGTCGGCTTCGCCCCGGCGGATCCGGGCGACCTGCCGAAGGTAGTCGAACCGTTCGACGCCAGGGGTGATCGCGATCAGGGCGTCGGCGGTGCTGTTCGGGTCGGCGCGGAAGGCGTGATCACAGCACGGCGGGACGACCAGGAAGTCACCCGAGCCAGCGGTGATGATCTCCGAGCCCACGAGCACCTCGAGCCTTCCGTCGACGACGAAGAACAGTTCGGACGAGTGGTTGTGCCGATGCGGGACCGCGCCGTCGGCACCGCGGGCGAGCTGGATGCGGTGAGCGCTGAGCGCACCGTTGGTGGCACTGGCGTCAGCCAGTAGGTGGTGACCGATTTCGGGCAAATGCTCGGCATCGCCGGCCCGGACGACAACCGGGGCGTGCGAGCCCGCCGCAAAAACAGACATGTGCAACCCTCTTCCAGATGGCTAGCTCAGTAGCTTGCTAGCATGCTAGCATCGCTTCATGGGTGATGCGGAGGTCAAGCAGTTCAACGTGTACCTGCCGGTGGAGCTGATCAGGCAGGTCAAGCATCACGCGATCGAGGAAGGCATGTCCTTGTCGGCGCTGGTCGCCGACGCGCTGCGCGCCTACCTCGACGACGCCCACGAGCAGCGACAGCACACTTCCGAAAAGGAGTCATGACATGGCGACCGAAGGGATCGAGGCGGTGTTCCTGGAGACCCGCAACTGGGGGAAGGCCGCGAAGTTCTTCCAGGCACTGGGTTTCGAACTGGAGATCTCCACCGGCGATGGATCCGGCGTGTTCCGCAACGGGGAGGGGCCGTATCTCGTCGTTGCGGAGATCCCCGAGGACCGGGAGCCCGGGGTGCAGGTCGCGCTGAGGGTGCACGATGCGGACCGGTTCAGTCCCGATCCTGCCGTCGAGGTGGTCACCCCGTTCGAGGACACCCACTACGGGACCCGAGAGATGACCGTCCGGGATCCGGACGGGCGGCTGTGGAGCCTGCAGGCCCCTCTCGAGGAGCAAATGGTGGGATTCGAATGAGTCGATGGCGCGGCAATCCCTGGGCGGTACTGCTGACGCTCAGCCTGGGATTCTTCCTGACGCTGCTGGATCTGACGGCCGTCAACGTCGCCATCCCCAGCATGATCAATGACCTGCACGCGTCGCTGGACGAGGTGTTGTGGGTCATCAACATCTACATCCTCGCCCTCGCCGCATTGCTGATCACATTCGGTCGGCTGGGGGATGTGCGCGGGCCACGCACCATGTTCGTCGTGGGCGTCGCGCTGTTCACGGTGGCGTCCGTGCTGTGCGGCCTGTCGCAGGATCCGGTCCAGCTCATCGCCGCCCGGGCCCTGCAGGGCCTGGGCGCGGCGGCGCTGATACCGCAGACGATGACGATCATCATCGCCACTTTCCCGGCCGAGCGCCGGGGCACGGCGCTCGGCGTCTGGGGCGCGGTCGCGGGCGTGGCCACGATCGCCGGGCCCACACTCGGCGGACTCTTGGTCAGCACGGTCGGCTGGCAATGGATCTTCTTCGTCAACGTCCCGATCGGCGCGGTCGTGCTCGCGATGGCCGTCACGCTCGTGCCCGATGTCCGGCACGGCGCCCGACGCAGGCTGGACGTCCTGGGCGTCGTGCTCGCCGCAACAACGCTGGTGTGCCTGACCTTCGCGCTCACCGAAGGTGAGCGGTACGACTGGAACGCCGGGATCTGGGCGCTGCTCGGCGGGGCCGTGCTGCTGCTGGTGGTGTTCCTGATCCACCAGGGCATCCGGCAGCACCGCGAACCGCTGCTGCCCTTCGCGCTCTTCCACGACCGGAACTTCGCGGTGATGAGCTTCGTGTCCGCGACAGTCCAGGTCGGGATGCTCGGCCTGTTCCTGCCGGTGATGATCTACCTGCAGTCGGTGCTGAACTTCAGCGCGCTCAAGGCCGGTCTGGTGATGGCGCCGGCGATGGTGGTGTCGGCGGCCCTGTCGCCGGTCGCGGGCCGGATGGCGGATCGGATCGGCGGCAAGTACATCCTGATGAGCGGCCTGACCCTGTTCGCGGCCGGAATGGCCTGGCTCACCTGGGTCACCGATGTCGGCCGCGCGTGGTGGGAGTTCCAACCGGCCCTGATCACGGCCGGAGTAGGCATTGGGTGCGTGTTCGGCCCGATGGTCACAGTCGCGATGTACGACGTGGAGCCCAAGATGGCCGGGGCCGCCTCTGGCGTGCTGAACACGATCCGGCAGATCGGCACGGTCATCGGCAGCGCCGCGGTCGGCGCTGTGCTGCAGAACCGCTTGGCCGCCTCGCTTCAGGACGAAGCGGCCAAGCAGGCCGCCGGCCTTCCGGCGAGCGTCCGCGACCAGTTCGTGGCTGGTTTCGACAACGCCGCCAAGGGCGGTCTGGAGGTCGGCGCCGGGCAGGCCGGCGCGGCGTTCCAGCCGCCGCCGGGAATGCCGACGAGCCTCGCCCACGACATCCAGCAGGCGGCGGCATCTGTGTTCGAGCACGGGGTCGTCCACGCGATGCGGCCGACGCTGGTACTGCCCATCACCGTGATCGCGGTCGGCGCCGTCTCGTGCTTGTTGGTGCGGTCCCGACAGGTCGACAGCCCGCGAAACGTTCAAGAAGCAGTCGACGCCGGCACCTCGGCTTAGCAACTGCGGCGGCACACCTCGGCACGCCGGGGACCGTCGAGCACCGCTACGGCAGGGTCGCCGAAGACATCACCGAGCTTGCCCGCTCAACCGATCGCCCGCCGATGCTCCGGGACGAGCCACTAGGCCCAGCGGGAATGGCCCTCGTTCACCAGGATGTTGGCGTTGGTGGCGAGGAGCTCGAACGGATCCTGTTCGGTGGAGTCGATTTCGGCCACGTGCCAACGGATTCCCGATGCACCCCGGAGCGCTTCAGCAATGTCGACCGCACCCGTGCCGATCGGCGTCTGAGGCGCTCCGGGCAGGGCCGGGCCGTCCTTGAGGTGGACTGCGACCGCCCGGGAGCCCAGGGACGCCAGGACCGACGCCGGATCGGCACCCGCCGCGACCGCCCAGTAGACGTCGAGTTCCGCGAGGACGCCGTCGCCCGCGCGGGACCAGAAGCGGTCGAATCCCGTGGCGCCGTCCGGGAGTTCGGCCCATTCGAACCAGTGGTTGTGGTAGCCCAGGCGCAGATCGGCCGAGACCGACTCGGCGGCCGCGGTCAGGACTCCGGCGAGGGCGTCGACCCGGGCCGGGTCGGCGAAGGTCTCCTCGCCGAAGCCCGGGACCAGGCGCGGATGCGGGACGAACGCCGTGTCGGCGCCCAGGATCGCGCACTCCTCCACCAGTTCCGCCACGTTGCCGGGCAGCCCGGCGTGCACCGCCGACACCACCAGGCCCGCCGCGTCGAGGGCGGCGCGCAGGGCGCGGGCCTCGGCCAGGCGATCGGCCGGCGGCTTCTCCGGGGAGCCGAGGCCGAACGGCTCGACGTAGCGGAAGCCGATCTCGGCCAGCCGCGCCAGGGTCGCGTGCCGGTCGGCCGCCAGTTGTTCGCGGACGCTGTAGAGCTGCACGGAAAGCAAGGCCACCTCCGGCTCAGCCGACGATCAGCGGGCGCAGGGTCCGGTGCGCGATGTTCAGGCCCTGGGTGATGCGCTCGTCGTCGCCGCCCCACACCGGGTCCTCGTGCTCCACCGACAGCGTGCCCGTGAAGCCGTGCTCGTAGAGGCGGTCCACGACGCGCGGCCAGTCGACCTGGCCCAGGCCCGGCACGCGGTAGCGCCACCAGCCCATGTCCCAGGGGTTGCCGCCCTTGTCGACCTTGCCGAAGACGCCGTAGCGCTGCCGCGCCGCCGGGTCCAGCTCCACGTCCTTGGCCTGGGCGTGCACGATGCGGTCGATGTAGGGCGCGATGGTCTCGACCGGGTCGATGCCGATCCACGTCAGGTGCGACGGGTCCCAGTTCAGGTACAGGCCGAGGCCGAACATCCACTCCCACAGCTCCGGCGAGTACGCCAGGTTCCCGGGATAGCCGTCCGGGTGCCAGCCCTCCATCACGCAGTTCTCGACGATGATCTTCACGTCCCGCTCGCCCGCGTACTCGACGAGTTCCGGCAGCACCCGTTCCGCTTCGGCGAGGTTGTCGGCCACCGGCTTCGTCCAGTCGCGGCCCACGAACGTGCCGACGTAGGGCACGCCGAGCGCCTGCGCCGCGTCGATCGCGTGCTTGAGGTGCGTGCGGATCTCCTCGCGCCGCGCCGGGTCCGGGTGGAGGTTGTTCTCGTAGTAGGCGAACGCCGACAGCGCCAGGCCGTGCTTGTCGAACAGCGCGAGGGTCTCGTCGACCTCGCGCGGGCCGAAGTCGGCCACCGGCAGGTGCGCGGCCTCGAAGTCGCGGCCGCCGGTGCCCGGCCAGACGGCGACTTCCAGGGCCTCGTACCCGGCCTGCGCGGCCCAGCCGGCGATCCGGTCCAGCGTCCACTGTGGAAGACACGCGGTGAGCATTCCGAGCTGCATGATCACACCTTCGTCCAGGAACGGTTGTGGGCGGAGCGGAGGACGGCGTCGACCAGCCGGGCCGATCGCAGGCCGTCCTCGAACGTGGGCAGCCCCTCCGGGCTGCCGCCGTCGATCGCGGCGTAGGTGTCCGCGACGAATGCTTCGAAGCACTGCGCGTACCCCTGCGCGTGCCCGGCGGGCAGTTTCGACAACCGGCGCTGCTCGGGCGAACCGTGCTCGGGGTCGCGGACCAGGATGCGGTTGCCGTCGGTGCCGCCGAGCCAGATCCGCTCGGGCTCCTCCTGGTCGAACACCGCGCTGCCCAGCGCGCCGTCCAGCTCGAACCACAGCCGGTTCTTCCGGCCCGCGGCGACCTGCGAGATCGTCGCCGAGCCGAGCACGCCGGCGGCGGTGCGCAGCAGCAGTGCGGCCGAATCCTCGGTGCGGACCTCGACCCGGTCGCCCGCGACATCGGTGGGCCCGGCGAAGGTCGGCCCGGCCGCCGCCGGACGGGTCGGGACCACAATGGACAGTTCGGCGAGCACGTCCGTGAACGTCTCGCCGGAAACCCACTGGACCAGGTCGCACCAGTGCGACCCGATGTCGGCGAACGCCCGCGACGGCCCGCCGAGCCCCGGATCGACCCGCCAGCTCGACGCGTCCGGCGAGAGCATCCAGTCCTGCAGGTAGCTGCCGTGCAGCAGGTTCCAGGCGCCGAACTCGCCGGCCTGCCGCCGGGCGCGGATCTCCCGCACCACCGGGTGGTAGCGGTAGACGAACGGAACCGACGCCACCAGGCCGCTACCCGCCGCCGCGGCGGTCATCCGCTCGGCCTCCGCCGTCGAAATTCCCAGTGGCTTCTCGCAGATCACGTGCTTCCCGACGCGCAGGGCGGCTTCCGCGAACGGCGCGTGCGTGGCGTTCGGCGTGCAGACGTGGACCACCTCGACGCGGTCGTCGGCCAGCACCTCGGCGAGGTCCTGGTACGCCGCCACGCCCCAGCCCGCCGCCACCTGCTTCGAACGCTGCGGCGACGACGCCAGGACGCCGACCACCTCGGCGCCCGCGAGGATCGCCGCGCGGCGGTGCACGTCGCCGATCATCCCGGCGCCCAGGATCGCCACGCCTCGCCCGGAAGGTGCAGGGCTCACGAGGAGCCTCCTTCGGTTGGAACTGTTGACAACTACGGGTGTCTCACGCCCGAATTTCGTCGCGGTCAAAACTAGATCGCCCGTTTTAAGTCGGCAAGATCTGTGATTTATTTTCTTTTCGGTCATTAATCGAACGCATGGCACGACGGGAGCAGTGACGATGGGGTGGGAACCGGTCCGGTTGGCGGTGCCGAGGACGTCCGGGCGGGCCGACGGCAACCTGGTGCACAGCGGGCTGGCCCGGCTGATCGCGTCGGGAGCGGCGGAAACGCGGGTCGAGCTGGTGCGCGCCACCGGGCTCGCGCGGTCCACGGTCAACAGCCACCTCGACGCGTTGATCGCGGCCGGCGTGGTCGTCGAACGCGGCCCGGTGGGCAGCGGCGGGCGCGGGCGGCCCGCGCACCGGCTGGCGATCGCGCCGCGCGCCGGCGTCGTGCTGGCCGCCGACGTCGGCGTGCACAGCACCCGGCTGGCGGTCGCCGATCTGGGTCAGGACGTGCTCGCCGAGCGGCAGGTGGCGCTCGACATCGCCGACGGCCCGGAGCATTCGCTGGACGTGCTCACCAAGCACCTGCACGACCTGCTGGGCGACTGCGAGGTCGCGCGGGACGAGGTGAAAGCGCTGGTGATGGGCCTGCCGGGGCCGGTCGATCCGCGGCTGGGCATGCCGGTGCGGCCGCCGATCATGCCCGGCTGGGACGGCTTCCCGGTCGGCGACGCGATGGCCGAGCGGTTCGCCTGCACGGCGTCGGTGGACAACGACGTGAACCTGATGGCCCTCGGCGAGGCCCGCGCGCTCCCGCCGGAGGAATCTCCCCTGCTGTTCCTGAAGATCGGCACCGGTATCGGCGGCGGCATCGTGTCCGCCGGCGGGGAGCTGCACCGGGGCTCCGACGGCGCGGCGGGCGACATCGGGCACATCCGGGTGCCCGGCGCGGACGACGTGGTCTGCCAGTGCGGCAACGTCGGCTGCGTGGAGGCCGTCGCGTCGGCCGAGGCCGTGATCCGGGCGCTGCGCACCGAGGAAGGCGGCCCGCAGAGCACCGAGGACCTCGCGCGGCTGTTGAGCGACGGCGATGCGACGGCCGTGCGCCAGGTCCGCTCCGCGGCCGCGACGATCGGCGAGGTGGTGGCGATGCTGGTGCACTTCTACAACCCGAAGCGGATCGTCCTCGGTGGACTCATCACCGCCGCCGGCGACGACATGCTCGCCGGCATCCGCAGCGTCGTCTACCGGCGCGCACTGCCGCTGGCCACCCGGAACCTGTCGCTGGTCAACAGCGCGCTGGGACGCTCCGCCGGGCTCGCGGGCGCGGTCGTGGCCGCGATCGAGGACGTGCTGTCGCCGGACGGGATCCATCGGCTGATGCTTGACACGCCGCATCCGCGCGGCTAACTATTTGAGCCGTCTCACGCCGCAGTTCTGCCCCGGAACCGGGACGCCGACGCGCGATCCCGATGTCCCGAACCGCGAAGCGGAGATGATCATCGATGAGGCTGAGAAGCGCCGCGTCCCAAGCAATCGCCGTGACCACCGCGCTCGCGCTCGCGGGCTGCGCGGGCGGATCGCCCGTCGGCCCGACCGCCGAGCAGGCGCCCGACGCGAAGGTCGTCGAACCGGCCGCCGCGCAGGGCGCCGCGGGCGAGGTGACCGCCTGCGGCATCCGGGACACCGGGGTGTTCAAGACGCTGACGGATTCCTTCAACGCCAAGGGAACCGGCGTCACCGCCCGCTACGTCGAGCTCGGCCAGGACACCGACGCCGCGCGGGCGCAGGCCATCCAGCGCCTCGAAGGCGGCTCGTCCGAGTGCGACGTCTACCTGATGGACGTCACCTGGGTCAGCGAGTGGGCCGCGCAGGGCTGGGTGCAGGACCAGACCAAGCTGGTCGAACAGCGCAAGGACGGCTTCATCCCGTCCACATTGGAAACCTCGCGCTACGCGGACCGCTACTGGGCCACGCCGTTCTACACCAACGCGGGCCTGGTGTTCTACCGCAACGACCGGGTGCCGCCGCCGACCAGCTGGAAGCAGGTGTACGAGCAGGCGAAGCAGGACCCGCAGAACAAGGTCGAGATCCAGGCCAAGCAGTACGAGGGCCTCACCGTGAACTTCCTCGAAATGCTGTACTCCGCGGGCGGTTCCGTGCTCGACGAGAACGGCGCCATCACCATCGACTCGCCGCAGACCCGCGCGGTGCTGAACCTGATGGCCGACGGCGTGAAATCCGGCGCCGTCGACCGCGCCTCGCTGACCTACGACGAGGACGCCTCGCGGCGCGCCTACGAATCCGGCTCCGCCGGCCACCTCCGCCAGTGGCCCAGCGCGTACAAGCTGATCCAGCAGACCGCCTCCGGGCCGGCCACCGCCGTCGCGCCGCTGCCCGCGTTCGACGAGAACAGCAAGCCGTCGGCCGTGCTGGGCGGCTGGAACTGGGCCATCGCCGCCGCCTCCGACAACGTCGGCGGGGCCGTGGCGTTCATCGACCACGCCACCGGCCCGGAGTTCCAGAAGACGATGGCCCTCAAGCACGCCCAGGCGCCCGTCGTGGCGAGCACCTACGACGACCCCGAGGTGCAGGCCGCGCTCCCGTTCATCACGCAGCTGAAGCAGTCCGTGATCAGCGCCAAGCCGCGGCCGAAGTCGCCGGTGTACGCGCAGATCTCGAAGGCCATCAACAGCAACGTCTACCCGGTGCTGGCCGGGCAGGTCGACGTGGAGACCGCCGTGCAGAAGATGGCCGCGGACATCAAGACCGCCCAGGAAACCTTCTAGAAAGCATTTCAACAGTGGTTTGCATAGCGGTGCAGGTAGCGGCCCCCCTGCGGGAATTACCGTCGCCTTCTCGCTGTGGGATCCCCGACATCATGAATGCCAATTCACCACGTCGGGGCTGTCCTCGCGAGAAGACGCCTGAGAACCCGCGGCGGTGCCAGCTGAGTCCCACACCGCAAGCGGCTACCGCCGCTTGTAAAACAGATGAGGTGTCATGACCACCTTGACGAAGCCGAAGAAGCAGCGCGTCGACCACCAGCAGCGGCGCACCGCCGTGCTGATGGTCGCGCCCGCGCTGGTCGTCATGTTCCTGGTGGCGGCGGTCCCGATCGGCTACGCGATCTGGCTCTCGCTGAACGTCTACAGCGTGCGGCAGGCGGGTCTGTCGAAGTTCGTCGGCCTGGGCAACTACCTGGAGGCGCTGGTCTCCCCGGCCTGGTGGCACGCCTTCGGGCAGACGTTCCTGTTCGCGATCGTCTCGGTGGGCCTGGAGGTGGTGCTCGGGGTCGCGATGGCGCTGCTGCTCAACATGGCGTTCCGCGGCCGGGGCCTGCTCCGCTCCACGCTGCTCATCCCCTACGCCGTGCTCACCGTGGTCAGCGCCATCACCTGGCAGGCCATGTTCGAGTCGAACCTCGGCCTGGTGACCGGGATCCTGCGCGGGCTGGGGCTGCCCGGCGGCGACATGGTGTGGCTGGCGGAGCCGGGCTACGCCATGGCGGTGATCATCGTCGCCGACGTCTGGAAGACCGCGCCGTTCGTGGCGCTGCTCGTGCTGGCGGGCCTGCAGGTCATCCCCGCCGACGTCTACGAGGCCGCCGACCTCGACGGCGCCGGCCGGTGGCAGACGTTCTGGCACGTCACGCTGCCGCTGCTGCGCCCGGCGATCGCGCTCGCCGCGATCTTCCGGCTGCTGGACGCACTGCGGATCTTCGACCTGCCGTTCGTGCTCACCAAGGGCGCCAACGGGACGCAGACGATGTCCATGCTCGCCTACCAGGAACTCCGCGAGGGCAGGCTGATCGGGCAGGGCTCGGCGCTGTCCATCCTGACCTTCTGCACCGTGATGGTGGTGTCACTGGTGTACATCCGCTTCGCCGGGGGCAACATCCGCGACGTCTCCAGGGAGAGCTGATGACGATGGTCCTCGAAACCCCGAAACCCGCCCCACCGCGGGCCGCGCCCCGGCAGCGCGGGCGGGCGGACCGGAACCGGTTGCGGCCGGTGACGATGGTGTTCGTCGCGCTGGTCATGCTGGGCTCGCTGGTACCGTTCTACTGGCTGATCAACACGTCGCTGAAGACCGGCGCCGACCTGTCCTCGGGCAGCCTCTACCCCACCGATCCGTCGCTGCAGAACTACCTCGACGTCATCCACAACGGCAACTTCCTGACCGCGCTGGGGAATTCGGTGCTGGTCGGCGTCGTCACCACGGCGCTGGCGCTGCTGTTCGCATCGTTCGCCGCGTACGCGCTGGCGCGGCTGAAGCTGCCGCGCAAGGGCCTGATCCTGGGCCTAGTCCTGTCCGTCACCACGTTCCCGGTCATCGCGATCGCCGCGCCGATGTTCAAGATCTGGAGCGACATCGGCCTCTACGACACGCTGGCCGGGCTGATCATCCCGAAGCTCACCTTCGCGCTGCCGATGGCGATCTTCGTGCTCACCTCGTTCTTCCGCGAAATCCCGTTCGAACTGGAGGAATCGGCGCTGATCGACGGGGCCACGCCGTTCCAGGCGTTCCGCAAGATCATCCTCCCGCTGGCGGTACCGGGCCTGGCCACCACGGCGATCCTGGTGTTCATCTCGGTGTGGAACGAGTTCCTGCTCGCCGTCACGCTCACCTCCACCCCGGCGGCGCGGACCGTCCCGGTCGCCATCGCGTTCTTCGCCGGCACCAACGAGTTCGAGCAGCCGATCGGCACCATCAGCGCGGCCTCGGTGCTGGTCACCATCCCTCTGCTGGTCGTGGTCCTGATCTTCCAGAAGCGCATCGTCGCCGGCCTGACAGCCGGTGCCATCAAGGGCTGAACCCACCTCTCACTAAGGAGCCACATCCAATGAGTGACCCCACGCTTCGGGTCGGAGTCATCGGCATCGGCTGGGCCGGCCAGCAGGCGCTCGCCGCCTACCAGGCGCTCCCGGACGTCGAGATCGTGGCGATCGCCGGGCAGGAGGCGGACCTGCTCGCCTCGCTCGGCGAGCAGTACGGCGCGAAGCACCTGTTCGAGAGCTGGGAGAAGCTCATCGAGCTGCCGGGCCTGGACGCGGTCAGCATCGCCGTCCCGACCTTCCTGCACGCGCCGATCGCCATCGCCGCGCTGAAGCGCGGGCTGCACGTGCTCAGCGAGAAACCGCTGGCGCGCAACGGCGTCGAGGGCCAGCAGATGGTGGACGCCGCGCGCTCGGCCGGCCGCGTGCTGGACATCGTGTTCAACCACCGGCTGCGCGGCGACATCCAGGCCCTCGGCGAGATCATCCACCGCGGCGACCTGGGCCGCCCGTACTACGCGAAGGCGTCCTGGATGCGGCGGCGCGGCATCCCGAAGCTGGGCAGCTGGTTCACCAACCAGGAGATGTCCGGCGGCGGCCCGCTGGCCGACATCGGCGTGCACGTGCTCGACTACTCGCTCTTCCTGCTCGGCGAGCCGCGCGTCACCTCGGTCAGCGCCGTCACCTACGCCGAGCTCGGGCACCGCGACATCGGCGAGATGAAGTGGAGCGCCAAGAGCGAGGCCGCCTCGAAGTTCGAGGTCGAGGACTTCGCGGCGGCGTTCCTCCGGCTGGAGGGCGGCGGCACGCTCGTGCTGGAGACCTCGTGGGCGGCGTTCCGGGACCCGCTCGACCTGATCGACTTCAGCGTCCTGGGCACCGACGGCGGTGCCGAGCTGCGGGCCGTCGGCGCGACCAAGGCCAAGGTCGGCGACCTGCGCGTGTACCGGGACGTCGACGGCGAGATCGCGGACTACACCCCGCCCGCCGAGCCGGGCCGCGCGCACGCCGGGGTGGTGGAGAACTTCGTCCGCGTGCTGCGGAACCCGGACGAGTGGGCCGCAAACGACGGTTCCACCGCGCTGAGGCGCGCCCGGGTGATCGACGCCTGCTACCAGTCCGCCGCCGAGAAGAAGGAGATCGTCGTCGAATGAGCCCGCTTCACATCACCGTGTGGAACGAAGGCGTCCATGAGTCCACAAAGGACCCAGCCGGGATGGCCGAGTACTACCCCGGCGGTATCCACGGCGCCATCGCCGCCGGGATCGGCGAGCAGCTGCCGGACGCGACGGTGCGCACCGCGCTGCTCAGCGACCCGGAGCACGGGCTTCCCGAGGAGGTGCTGGCCGGCACCGACGTGCTGCTGTGGTGGGGCCACAAGGCGCACGGGCAGGTCGACGACGAGGTGGTCGACCGGGTGCAGCGGCACGTGCTCGGCGGGATGGGCCTGCTGGTGCTGCACTCCGGGCACTTCTCCAAGATCTTCACCCGGCTGCTCGGCACCACCTGCTCGCTGAGCTGGCGCAACGCCGCCGAACGCGAGGTGGTGTGGACGGTCGACCCGACGCACCCGATCGCCGAAGGCGTGCCGAACCCGCTGGTGATCCCCGAGCAGGAGACCTACGGCGAGTTCTTCGACATCCCGGCGCCGGACGAGCTGATCTTCATCAGCTCGTTCACCGGCGGCGAGGTGTTCCGCTCGGGCGTGACGTTCAACCGGGGCCGCGGCCGGATCTTCTACTTCAGCCCGGGCGACGAGCGCTACCCGGTGTACAACCAGCCGGAGATCCGGCGCGTCCTGGCCAACGGCATCCGCTGGGCGGCCCAGCCCGAAGTCCCGCGCACGCCACCGAAGGTCTCCAACCCACCCCGCGACTGGTACCTCGCGGAGTAGATCGAGCGCGGGCCGCGGGTCCTCCGGTTCGCCGGAAGACCTGCGGCCCGCGGGCGGGTCACGGGGTGATGCTGAGGATCTGGTCGTCGTCGGGGCCGGGATCGCCGTTGTTGTCCTGGTTGGACGTCGTCACCCAGAGGGTGCCGTCCGGGGCCGCGACGGGCGTGCGCAGGCGGCCGTACTCGCCCTGGAACAGCGCCTTCGGCTCGCCCAAGGTGCCGTCGTCGGCGAGCGGGATCTGCCACAGGCGCTGGCCGCGCAGCGCCGCGACGTAGACGTTGCCCTGGTGGATGGCCAGGCCGCTGGGCGATGCCTCCGACGTCTTCCAGGTGACCAGCGGGTCCACGTACTCGTCGTTGCCGCAGGTTCCCTCGCACACCGGCCAGCCGTAGTTCTTACCGCCCTCGATGCGGTTGACCTCGTCCCAGGTGTTCTGGCCCAGCTCCGCCGAGAACAGCCGCCCGGCCGAATCCCAGGCGAGGCCCTGCGGGTTGCGGTGGCCCATCGAGTAGACCACCGAGTCGCCGAACGGGTTGTCCGGCGCGGGCTTCCCGTCGGTCGTCATGCGCAGGATCTTGCCGTTGAGCGAGTTCACGTCCTGCGCGTTGTCCGGGTCCTGGGCGTCGCCGGTGGTGGCGTAGAGCATCCCGTCCGGGCCGAATGCCAGCCGGCCGCCGTTGTGGAACCGGTTCTTCTTGATGCCGGTCAGGATCGGCTGCGGTGCCTCGCCGAGGCGCAGCTTGGCGATCCGGTTGTCCTCGCTGGTGCTGTAGAAGACGAACACCGTCTGGTCCGAGGCGAAGTCCGGCGACGCGGCGATGCCCATCAGGCCGCCCTCGCCGTCGGTGGGCTGGGAATCCTCGATGCGTTGCACCTCGGCGACCCGTCCGTCCTTCAAGGACATGATCTGGCCGGTGTCGCGCTGCGTGAACAGCGCCGAGTTGTCGGGCAGGAACGCCAGGCCCCAGGGGATGTCGAGCCCGGTGGCGACCGGGGTGGCCTCGGCCGCCGAGGCGGTCGGCGGGAACACCAGCGCCACTGCTGCGGCGCAGGCGATTAGCGCACTGGCACGACGGATCATCGCGCGGCCTCCTTCTGTCGGGGTGAGGCGGCGGATCACCAACAGCGATCCAAGCAAACCGCGACCACGCGCCATACCGCCACGAGGAGGTATCAACCAATCGTCGGCGAGTAGTGCTTCGGGTCGTCGCGCCGGTCGGGCGGCGGGAGGTTGCGGGGCGGCGTTTCGACGAGCGGCGCATCGGCCGGGATCTCGCCGCGCTCGCGCCGCCATCCGGCGCGGGCGCGCGGGTGGTAGCGGAGGTCGAACGGGACCAGCTGCCAGGCGAGGCCCAGCGCGCGGCCGAGCAGCCGCAGCAGCCGTGCGTCGCGGGAAGTCCAGCGGTAGCCGAGCTTTTCGCGGATGGCGGGGTCGTAGACGCCGACGGTGAGCCAGACGAAGCCGCGGCTGATCGGGATCCGGGCGAGCCTCCACAGCGGATCCGGCAGCCACTTCATGGTGGGCGGCTTGCCGATGCGCGCGATGTCGAGCACGTCGCGGGTGGCCTTGTTGTCCTCCAGCACGTTTCGGCACATGTGGTCCCAATAGCGCCGGAAGCTCGCCCAATCCGGCGGCACCGGGCGCATGCTCATGCCGTAGAGCCGGTACCACTGGACGCCTTCGGCGTAGACCTGCTCCTTCTGCGCCTCGGTGAGGGGCTTGCCGAAGTGCTCGTTGATCAGGATCGGCATCACCAGGAACGTCGAGTGCGCCCAGAAGTAGGTGTCGGGGTTCAGCGCGTGGTAGGGCCGGCCGTGCTTGTCGACGCCCTTGATCGTGTCGTGGTAGCCGCGCACCTGCCGGGCCGTTTCGCGGGCGCGCGGGCCGTCGTAGAGCACGCCGCCGATCGGGTAAAGCGACCGGTAGAGCCGTTCCCAGCGCTCGTCGAAGAACCGCGAGTGCTCCTCGACGCCCGCGCCGAGCTGCGGGTGCATGTTCTGCATCGACCCCGCCCACAGCGCCAGCAGCAGCCCGCGCCAGTCGCCGAAGTAGCGCCACATCAGGGAATCGGGTCCCAGCGGGGTCGGCTCGGACATGGTGCTCCCTTCAAAACTGAGGACACCTGTATTCAAAATATGGCGGCCCCGGCAGGCCGTCAATCGTCCCTTCCGGGCCTGGAGCGACAGACCATATTTGACTGATCGTTCTCGAACCGGGTAGCGTTCCGGCCGTGGCGAGGACCAAGGAATTCGACCCGGACGCGGCGCTCCAACGCGCACTGGAGCTGTTCTGGGAGCGCGGGTACGAGGCCACCTCCATGGCGGATCTCGTCGCACACCTGGGGATCGCGCGGGCGAGCATCTACGCCACCTACGGCGGCAAGCACGAGCTCTACCTGAAGGCCCTCGACCGGTACCTCCAGCTCCGGGACCCCGAGGTCGTGGAACGGCTGTCGCAGCCGGGCCCGGCGCTGCCCGCGCTGCGCGAGCTGATGGACTCCTACATCGCCGAGACGCTGGCCGACCGGCGCGGCTGCATGGTGGTCAACGCGGCGGTCGAGCTGGCGCCGCACGACCGGCAGGTGGCGCGCGGCGTCCATTCGAGCTGGGACGTGCTGGAAACCTCCCTGGCCTCGGCGCTGACCCGGGCCCGCGCGCAGGGCGAGGTCCCCGAGAGCTGCGATCCCCGCGCGGGGGCGCGGCTCATCCTGGTCGTGCTGCAGGGAATCCGGGTGCTCGGCCGGACCGACCCCGACCCCGGGCGCCTGCGCGACGCCGCCGAGCAGGCGCTGGCCTCGCTTCGCTGAACCTCCGGACGCGGAGCGGTTTCGCGCGCCCGGATTCAAGACCGATCGATCTGAAAAGAAGGACACCATGACATCCCGCTTCACCGGCAAGGTCGCCCTCATCACCGGCGGCGGCTCCGGAATCGGCCGGGCCGCGGCCCTGGCCTTCGCGCGCGAAGGCGCCACCGTCGTGGTCGCCGGGCGGAACCCGGAGCCGCTGGCCGAGACGGTCGAGCTCATCGAGGCGTCGGGCGGCCAGGGCAGCCCGGTCACCGCCGACGTGTCGGACTCCGACGACGTCGCACGCCTCGTCGCGACGGCGGTCGAACGCCACGGCGGCCTGCACGTGGCGTTCAACAACGCCGGCGTCCTCGCCACCGGTCCGGTCGCCGACTTCGACGAGCAGGACTGGGACCGGCTGATGGCCATCAACGTCACCGGGGTCTGGCTGTCGATGAAGCACGAGATCGCCCACATGCGCGAGCACGGCGGCGGAGCCATCGTCAACACCTCCTCCAACATCGGCGCGCACCGGCGACGCCCGGGAACGGGCGCGTACGCGGCGACCAAGGCAGCGGTGAGCGCGCTGACCCGCACCGCAGCCCTGGACCACATCGGCGAGGGCATCCGGATCAACGCCATCAGCCCCGGGCCGATCGAAACCACCATGTCCCTGCTGCCGGGCGAAACCGAGGCGGACCGCGCGGAGCGCGCGAAGACGACGCAGCCCATCGGCCGGGTGGGCACGCTGGAGGAAGCGGCCGCGGCGGTGCTCTGGCTGGCCGCCCCCGAATCCGGCTTCACGGTGGGACACGACCTCGTCCTCGACGGCGGCGCCAGCGCCTAGCCCGGCACGGGCCCGTGCGTACTTTGTGCTGCCATAGCAACACAAAGTACGCACGGGCCGTCGGCTCACAGGCCGAACACGCCCTTGGCGCCGTTCCAGGCGTCCTTGGCCTTGTCCTTGGCACCGTCCACGGCGTCGCCGGCCAGGTCCTTGGCGCCCTCCCACAGGATGGCGATCCACGACTGGTGCTCGCCGCAGCATTCGGCGAGCAGCTCGGCCGAGGAGTAGACCAGCAGCGCGAGCCGACCGTCGGGGAGTCGGCGCAGCGCCACTCCCGCCTCTGCGCGGTCGGCCGCGACCTGCTGCACCGGGACGTGGAGCCGCTCGGGCCCGTCCCCTGATTCCTGGCCGCTGTACTCCGGCCCGAGCACCGGCGGCGCGACCTGCGGCCGGTGGCTGTCCGTGCGACTGAACGACATGACGATCTCCTGTTCACGACATGCGAAATCACACCTGGAAAAGTGGAACCGACCGAATTCCCCACACATCTCGGTCGCAAGGCAAGGACGGTTCCGGTTCCCCGGCGGTTCCCGCCCCGCGCGGAGACTTCGCAATCGCGACGGCCGCCTACACTCGCAGGGGCGGTTGTCTGCAGGAAGGTGCCCCGGAGTGATCAACAAGAGTCGGCTCAGCGTGCTGCTGGTGCGCACGGCGCTTTTCTTCGTCGCCGCCGTGGTGCTCGGCTTCATCTACGAGTGGCCTTCGTTCGCCGTCATCGCCGCCGTGATGACCGGAGCCGCCACGCTGGTGCAGCTCGGCGGGGTGCTGTGGCTGCGGCGCACCGAGAGCCGCGACCCGGAGTCCGCCAAGGAGCCGGTCCGGACGGACGGCTTCCTCTGAGGCCACCTTGCCGACACTACCCCCTGGGGGTATAACGGGAGGTGTCGCCGAGGACCCCGAGGAGGTCGTGATGCACGGCTACACCCAGAACAAGGACGACTACGCCAAGCGACTGCGCCGCATCGAGGGCCAGGTGCGCGGCCTGGCCCGGATGATCGACAACGACGAGTACTGCATCGACGTGCTGACCCAGGTCTCGGCGACCACCAAGGCCCTGCAGGCGGTGGCCCTGGGACTGCTGGACGAACACCTCCAGCACTGCGTCGCCGAGGCGGTGGCCGACGGCGGCGGGCAGGCCGACGAGAAGATCCGCGAGGCCAGCGACGCGATCGCGCGGCTCGTCAGGTCCTGAAACCCAGCCCGGGTATGGTCGGTGTCGTGCAGGCGCGTTCGAGACTGGTGCGATGGGGACTCCTGGTGGTCCTCGCGCTCGGCGTGGTGCTGATGCACCACGTACCCGCGCAGCACGACCAGCCACACCCGTCGGCCGCGGTAGCCACGCATTCCGCGATGCCCACCGAGCACGGCGAGCCGCCCGCAGCGCCGGACCACGGCCTGCTGCACCTGTGCCTGGCGATCGCCGCCGGGTTCATCGCGCTCCTGCTCCCCCTCCTGCGCCGCATCGCCAGCGCCTCGGCCGAGAACCCGAAGCCGCTCGCGATCACGGCGTTCACCCGCTTCCGGCCGCCCACCCCGGTACCCCGGCGGTTAGCGGTGTTGTGCGTGCTTCGGCGCTGATCGGCAGCTGAGCGGCCACGGACCCACGTGGCCTGCTTCCGCATGCCCTTTTCAGCTCACGAAAGACGAGGACAACACCATGAAGCGCACACGCGTGCTCACCGCTGCCATCGGCGCGGTCGCGGCGGCGGCCGTCCTGGCCGGTTGCGGCGGCGGTGACGACATGAGCAACATGCCCGGCCACGGGGCGCCGACCAGCGCCGCCCAGCCCGGGGCCGACCAGCAGGCGGCGAACAACGCGGCCGACGTCACGTTCGCGCAGGGCATGATCCCGCACCACGAGCAGGCGATCGAGATGTCCCGGCTGGTGCCGGAGCGGGCGCAGTCCGAGGAGGTCAAGAACCTCGCCCGGCAGATCGAGGCCGCGCAGGCCCCGGAGATCCAGACGCTCACCGGCTGGCTGCGCGACTGGGGCGCCCCGGCGTCCATGCCCGGCATGGACCACGGCGCCATGGGTCACGGCGACATGGGAGGCATGATGTCGGACACCGAGATGCAGCAGCTCGAACAGGCTCGCGGCGCGGAGTTCGACCGGCAGTTCCTGACGTTGATGATCAAGCACCACGAGGGCGCGGTCACCATGGCGCGGACCGAGCTCGACAGCGGCCGGTTCCCGGCCGCCAAGCAGATGGCGCAGCAGATCATCGACACCCAGCAAGCCGAGATCGACACCATGCGCGGCCTGCTCCCCCAGGGCTGACCACCTGCAGCGAGGGGCACCCGCGACCCGGTCGCGGGTGCCCCTCACCGACCCCTCGACTTCGGCGCGGCGGTGGCGCTGGTCAGGACTTGACCAGCCGCGCGATCGCCTCGCTCGCCTCGCGCACCTTCTCGTCGGCGTTCTTCCCGCCCTCGGACAGCGCCTCGGCGACGCAGTGCTTGAGGTGCTCGTCCAGCAACCGCAGCGACACCGCCTGCAGGCCCTTGGTGGCCGCGGAGATCTGCGTCAAGATGTCGATGCAGTACTTGTCCTCCTCGATCATCCGGGCCAAGCCGCGGACCTGCCCCTCGATGCGCGCCAAGCGCTTCAGGTAGTTGTCCTTGTCCCCGGTGTATCCGTGCATCTCCGCTCCCATCGCCGCCGGTCCGGACTAGAGAGTACCCCCGACCGGTAGCAGGGCGGACGGCTCGACCGGACCGTCCACTGTGCACATACGACCCGTTGGCCGGGTACGCGAACGATCAAGTGAATCCCGCCCGATCTTCCCGGCGGCACGTGTGCCGGGGCGCCGACCCGGGTAGGGCGACTGGGTGCCGGCGAAAGCGAGATCACCGGAGGTGGTAGCAGTGGCCGCAACAGCTCGGTTGCCCAAACCGGTCAGCGAAGCCTGGCACTGGCAGCTCCAGGCCGCCTGCCGCGACGTCAAGACGAGCAGGTTCTTCCACCCGGAGAACGAACGCGGCAGCGCCCGCGAGAACCGCGAACGGCGAGCGAAGCGCATCTGCGAGGACTGCCCGGTCATGCGGCAGTGCCGAGCCCATGCGCTGAAGGCCCGCGAGCCCTACGGGGTCTGGGGCGGCTTGGGGGAACGCGAGCGGCGGGACCTCATCGCCAGCAGCCGAGCCGCCTAGTGCGGACGGCGAGGGTGATTTCGCGCGAAATCAGCGGCCCCCTCCCCGATTTCGCGCGAAATCGCCGCCGGATCGACCCTGCGTTGCGGCACCGTTTCGCCCCTGGAAATTCATCCGACATTTTCCCGAATCACATTTCTGTCCACAATGGATATTTAGCAGCCCTAACATAAATCGGTCGAAATCCGGCACCAGCCAACGAATTCCAGGACGACCACGACCGATGTAGCCCGCATCACAGCGAATTCGTCGCGACAGCGGGAACAAATGGATCGGCGTGATCGCTGAAGCCCGCGTCAGATTCCCTGAAATCTTCCGCGGTGAATTCGAAAGGCAATGATGGACAACGTTGCGGTGCAGAGCCCACCGGAGGCACACCGTGCGCGCCCGGTGACCGAAGAGCCGACCGGATTCGAGCGATTCCGGGTGATCCTCGTGCTGGGGGCGCTCATCGCCCTCGGCCCCCTGACCATCGACATGTACCTGCCGGCGCTGCCGGCGATCGGCAACGACCTGCAGGCCTCCGCATCCACCGTGCAGCTCACCCTCACCGGCACGCTGCTCGGGCTCGGCCTCGGCCAGCTGCTGATCGGGCCGTTCTCCGACATCGTCGGCAGGCGGATCCCGCTGATCGCGGGCACGGCCGTGCACATCGTGGCGTCGGTGGCCTGCCTCTTCGCGCCGAACGTGGCGGTCCTGGGCGTCCTGCGCACGCTCCAGGGCGTCGGCGCGGCGGCCACGATGGTCGTCGCGCTGGCCGTGGTGCGCGACCTGTTCACCGGGCGCACGGCGGCCACCGCGATGTCCCGCCTGATGCTGGTGATGGGCGTGGCGCCGATCCTCGCGCCGACGCTGGGCGGCGCCATCCTGCTGACCGGGTCGTGGCGCGGCGTGTTCGGCGCGCTGGCGATCATCGGCGCGGGCCTGCTGATCGTCGCCATCTTCGCGCTGAAGGAGACGCTGCCCACGGAGCGCCGCCAGGTCGCGGAGTTCCGGCCGGTGCTGCGCACCTACCGGACGCTGCTCACCGACCGCGACTTCGTGCTGCTGGCGATCGTGGCGGCGCTGGCGATGTCGGCGCTGTTCTCCTACATCTCCGGCTCGTCGTTCGTGCTGCAGGAGCAGTTCGGCCTGAACCAGCAGGCGTTCGGGCTGGTCTTCGGCGTCGGCGCGGTGGCGCTCATCGGGGCGTCCCAGTTCAACGTCGTGCTGCTCAACCGCTACACGCCGAAGCAGATCGTCACCGGCGCGCTGGTGGCCGCGACCGTCGCCGGTCTGGTGCTCACGGCCCTGACCACCACCGGGACCGGTGGGCTGTACGGGTTCATCGTGCCGCTGTGGCTGCTGCTGGGGGCGATGGGCTTCGTGCTGCCGAACGCCCCGGCGCTCGCGCTGTCCCGGCACGGCGAGGCCGCCGGGACCGCCGCCGCGCTGCTCGGCGCCGGGCAGTTCGGCCTAGGCGCGCTGATCGCGCCGCTGGTCGGCGTCCTCGGCAACGACGGCCCGGCGATGGCGATCACCATGACCGGCGGCGCGGCCGTCGCCCTGGTGGCCCTCGGCGTCGTGGTCAAGCTCGACCGGGGCGCCGAAGCCGCGGCGTGATCTCCGCGGCCGCCCTTGGAGACAGGACATAACGGACAGGGTTAGCATCACGGCTGGGTGATGGGAGTCATCACCCAGCCGTGAGGAGGACCGGATGCCGCAGACGCCGACCGAGCCGGAGAGCATCGATCTCGAGAAGCCCAACGCGGCCCGGGTCTACGACTACTACCTCGGCGGCAACCACAACTTCGCGATCGACCGCCAGATGGCCGAGGAGGCCATCAGGATGTGGCCGGAGCTGCCGCTGATCATGCAGGCCAACCGCGCGTTCCTGCGGCGGGCCGTGCAGCACTGCGCGGACCAGGGCATCCGCCAGTTCCTCGACCTCGGCTCGGGCATCCCGACGGTCGGCAACGTGCACGAGGTCGCCCAGCAGGCCGCGCCGGGCGCCCGCGTGGTCTACGTGGACACCGATCCGGTCGCCGTGGCCTACAGCAAGAACCTGCTGCGGGACAACCCGAACGCCTCGATCATCCGCGCGGACCTGCGCGACCCGGCCGCGGTGCTCGACTCCCCCGAGGTCGCCGAACTGCTCGACCTCAGCAGGCCGGTGGCGCTGATGATGGTCGCGGTGCTGCACTTCGTCGGCGACGAGGCCCGGCCGTACGAGATCGTCGCCAGGTACCGGGACGCGCTCGCGCCCGGCAGCTTCCTGGTCCTCTCGCACGCGGCCCCGGAGGGCCGGCCCGACGTGGCGTCGTCCCACGCCGACCTCTACCGCCAGCGCACGGCGACCCCGATGACCATGCGTCACAAGTCCGACGTCAAGGCGTTCTTCGAGGGCTTCGAGCTGCTGGAGCCGGGCGTGGTGCCGCTGCCGCTGTGGCGTCCGGCGGCCGAGGCGGACGTCGACGAGCACCCTGAGCGCTTCACCGGCCTCGCCGGGGTCGGCCGCAAGCCCTGATCACCCCGGCGTCAGCACCGCTCCGCCGCGACGGCCGGTGGCGCTGCCGTCGAGCAGCGCCGGCACGCCGTTGACCAGCACCGTCGAGCAGCCCGTCGCCAATTGCCACGGCTGCTCGAAGGTCGAGTTGTCGACGATCGCGCCGGGATCGAAGACGGCGATGTCGGCGGCCTTGCCCACCGCCAGCACGCCCCGGTCGGTCAGCCGGGCGCGGGAGGCGGGCAGGGCGGTCATCTTCCGCACCGCTTCCTCGACGGTCAGCACCCCGCGCTCGCGCACGTAGCGCCCGAGCACCCGCGCGTACGTGCCGAAGCTGCGCGGGTGCGGGCGGCCCTCGCCCCGCTCGGACAGGGTCCAGCCGTCGCTGGCCACCGACACCCACGGGTGCCGGAGCACCGTTTCGACGTCTGCCTCGCTCATCGCGTGGTTCACGATCGCCACGTTCGCGGCGTGCTCCTCCAGCACCCGCAGCGCCGCTTCGGCGGGATCGGTGCCCGTTCGGCGGCCGATCTCCGCGATCGACAACCCCATGTGCGGGCTCTCCGCGCCGATCGGCAGGTCGGCGATGATCACGCCTTCCGGATCGATGTCGCGGCCGAACCTCGCGCGCAGCTCGGCGGCGATGCGCTCGCGGACGGCGGCGTCGGCGAGCCGCGCCAGGAGCGCGTCCTTGCCGCCGTCGACCGCCCACGCCGACAACCGGGACACCAGCGAGGTGCTGGAGGCGGTGTACGGGTAGACGTCGGCGGCGACGTCGACTCCCCGTTCCCGGGCCGCGTCGATGAGCGCGAGGGCTTCGACGACCTTGCCGTGGTTCTCCGGCCCCATCGCCTTGAGGTGCGAGATCTCCAGCCGCGCACCGGAAAGCTCCGCGGCCTCGATCGCTTCGCGCACCGCGTCGAGCAACGTCGCCGCCTCGTTGCGCATGTGCGTCGAGTACAGCAGGCCCGCCGAGGCCGCCGCGGCGACCAGCGCGCGCACCTCGGCGGCGTCGGCGAACACGCCCGGCGCGTAGATCAAGCCGGTGGAGAAGCCCACGACTCCTTGCCGCGCGGCGGTTTTCACCAGCTCGCACATCCGCGCCAGCTCGTCCTCGTCCGGTGCGCGGTCGACGTCGCCGAGCACCGCGAGGCGCACCGCGTTGTGCCCGACCTGGAGCCCGACGTTGAGGGCCGCGCCGTCGACGATCTCGCGGAAACCGGCCGCGTCGCGCCAGTTCCAGCTCAGCGCGCGGTCGTCGATGATGCTCGCCCGGCGGATCAGGCCCAGGTCGGTGAACGGGAACGGCGAGTGCCCGCAGTTGCCGGTGATCAGCGTCGTGACGCCCTGGTGGATCTGCGTGGCGGCGCCGGGATGTCCTTCGAGGGTGTAGTCGGCGTGCGAGTGCAGGTCGACGAAGCCCGGCGCGACGACCTGCCCGGTGGCGTCGATCTCCCGCTCCCCGGCCAGCTTCGCGGTGCTGACCTCGGCGATCCGGCCGCCGACGACGCCCACGTTGCCGCGCCGTCGCGGCGCGCCGGTCCCGTCGACGACGTCGCCGCCGTTGATCACGATGTCGAACATGGAGCCTCTCCCGGTCAGCTGGTTTCGAAGAACAGGATCGCGGCGTACATCAGGCAGCACGGCACGAGCAGCGCGAAGCCGGTCAGCAGCGTGTTCTTCAGGTTGGTGGAACGCGCCAGGCTCATCGCGCTGACCATGTTGGCGTTGGGGAACGGCCCGTAGGTGTCCGCCTTGGACGCGAACAGCAGCACCACGACCCAGGCGCCGGTGGTGACCCCGACGCTCGCCGCGAGCTCGCCGAAGACCTTGTCCAGCAACACCACCTGCGCCGCGGTGGCGCCGGGCACGCCGACCCAGCCGAGCGCGGCGATCACCAGCGCGAACACGAACGGCGGCAGGCCCCGCAGGTCGGCGCCGTAGGTGTCGAGGACGACCTGGAACGGCTGCAGCTCGTCGATCGCGGCGAACAGCACCGCCAGCAGCCAGAACAGCAGGAACACGTTCACCAGCCGCGCCGCGCCCCGGTACATCTGGGTGGCGATCTCCACCGGCCCCAGCCCGCCGGCCAGCCCGGCCACGATGCCCAGCACCGGCAGCGCGAGCAGCGGGAACGTGGTGCCCGCGCCCGAGACGATCGCGTACGCGACGCTGGCGACCAGGACGATGCCGAACGCCGCGGTCGCACGGCCGCTGCCGCGCACCGGCTTCTCGTCGGTGGCGCCGAGATCGGCCGCGTCGTACTCGTCGCCGGTGCCCTCGGTGCGCCGCTGCATCCACGGCACGATCAGCAACCCGGCGACCAGCGACAGCACCGCCAGCGGCCCCGCCCCGTACAGCAGGTACTGCAGGTAGCCGACCTCGGCCGCGCTCATGATGGCGACGTTGGAACCGGCGAACGGCGCGAGCGCGAGGCCTGCGCAGCCGCCGATGAACATCATCGAGGCGGTCGCGGAGCGGGTGAAGCCGAGCCGGGCGACGATCGGCAGCAGCAGCGGAGCGGCGATGGCCAGCGCACCGGCGAGGGTGCCGAGGCTGGCGACGAGGATGAGGCAGGAGATCATCACGCCGAGCGTCGCGGCGGTGCGGCTGCGGTCGCCGACCACGCGCATCACACCGCGCACGATGGTCGCCGCGATGCCGGTGGTGCGCAGGATCTCGCCGACCCCGGCGCCGAGCATGATCACCAGGCCGATCACGGTGACCTGCTCGCCGAGCGATTCGCCGAGCAGCTCGCCGACCGCGGCGGGCGTCGGCAGCATGATCAGCAGCGCGGAGATCACCGCCACGACGGTCGCCACGATGATGTCCATGCCGATGAGCGCGAGCACCGCGTAGAGCACGATCGGCACCAGCCCCCACAGCGTCGGCGCCTGCGCGAACGGCCCGACGGCCGCGGACAGCACGAGTCCGGCGATGGCGCTGCAGGTGATGGTCAGGGACCGGGCGCGGGACCGTCCGGCGGGGGCGTCCGCGCCCGGCGAGGCGTCGGCACTGTCCACATTGCTCATGAGGACTGCTTTCTGTGGGTCTGGTGGCTGTGCTGGGCGATGAAGTCCTCGTCGACCTCGACGCCGAGCCCCGGGGTGGTGGGCACGGCGACGGCCCCGTGCTGCGCGACCAGCGGCGGGAACACCACGTCGCGGGCGTAGTACTTGTCGGACGCCGAAACGTCCGATGGCAGCGTGAAACCGGGCAGGCTGGACAGCGCGACGTTCGCGATGCGGCCGATGCCGAACTCGTGCATCCCGCCGCACCACACCGGCCAGCCCGCGTCGCGGGCCAGGTCGTGCGCGGCGACCGCGGTGGTCAGCCCGCCCATCCGGGACGCCTTGATGTTGAGGATGCGCCCGGCCCGCAGTGCGATCGCGGTGCGCAGATCGTCCAGGGTGTCGACGGATTCGTCAAGGCAGACAGGGGTTTCGATGCTCTCCTGCAGCTGCGCGGACGGCAGCAGCGCGCGCGGCGCGAACGGCTGCTCGATCATGGCGAGCTCGAAGTTGTCCAGCTCGCGCAGCAGCGCCCGGTGTTCCGGGATGTCGAGGTAGGCGCCGTTGGCGTCGACGTGCAGGTTCAGCGCCGGGAACGCGGCGCGCACCTGCTTCACCGGCTCGACGTCCCAGCCCGGCGCGATCTTCAGCTTCACCCGCGGATACCCGGCGTCGACCTGCCGCTGCACCTGTTCGAGCAGCTCGTCGATGGTGCGCTCGATGCCCAGCGACACCCCGGCCACCACGGTTTCCCGCTCGCCGCCAAGCGCTTTCGCCAGCGGCATGCCCCGCAACCGGCTCCACAGCGCCCAGCCGGCGGCGTCGACGCCGGCGGCGGCGAAGCGGTGCCCGCGCACCTTGCCGTAGAGCTCGCCGAGCCGGCCCGGGTGCTCGACCTCGCGGCCGAGGATGGCGGGCAGCAGGTATTCGGTGGCGATCAGCCAGCTGGTCTCGACGGTGTCGGGCGCGTAGAACGGGTCGGACGGCGAGGCGATCTCGCCCCAGCCCACCGCGCCGGTCTCGTCGGTGAGCCGCACCAGGACGTGCTCCAGGTGGTCCTTGCGGTGCGAGCTGGTCTGGAAGCTGTGCTTCAGCGGAAGCCGAACGCGGTGCAGCGTCGCGCTGTCGATCTTCACGGGTTCTCCGATCCGGGGTTGTCGGCCTCGTCCAGGTAGATGCCCAGGGAGCGGGAGAAGCGGTCCCGCTCGCCGAGGCGGCGCTGGGCGCCCTTGGCGCTCGCGGTGGTCAGCGTGGCCAGCACGTGCGCGACGGCGGCGACGGCGGTCGGCGAGTCCGAGTAGGACGCGCTCTCGGTGGGCACGACGATCACCGCGTCGGCGACGGCGGACAGCGGCGCGTCCTCGGCGTCGGTGACCACCACCAGCGCGCCGCCGGCGGCGGCGAACTGGCGGGCCACCTCGACGCTTTCGCGGCGGTAGCGGCGCAGCGAGAAGACGACCAGCACGTCGCTGGAGCGCACCTCGGTCAGCACGTCGATGGCCTGCACGATCCGGCCGTCGATGGTGGTCACGTTCGACAGCGACGCGCCCAGGTCGGCGGCCAGCAGGCACGCGTAACCGAAGGACTTGCCCGCGCCCAGGATGAACCGGCGGCGGGCGCCGACCACCAGCGCGGCGGCCCGCTCCACCGATCCGTCGTGGCCGATCGACGCCATCGCCGCGTCCAGCGACCGGATCTCCTGCTCGACGACGCGCTGTTGCAGGACGGCCGCCGAGCGGCGCTGCACCCGCGCGTCGAAGCGCTGGCGGGGGCTGGCGAGGTCGCGGTTGGCGTTGCGGGCGGTCACGTTCGGCTCCGATCGTCGGTCGGTGGGGCGAACCAGTAAACCGAGGTCTCCGCCGAGACCTGGCGGCAGGACCGGGCCACGAGCCCCCGCGCCAGGAACTCGTGGAAACCCGCGCGCACCGCGGCACGCACCTCGGCGTCCTCGGCCGGGTCCAGCAGCGTCGGATCGGTCGGCAGCGCGAGCCAGCCGTGCGCGCCCCGCTGCTGCCGGCGGCCCCAGTCGGCGCGGGTGGCGGACGGGTTCGGGCCGGTCGTCGCGGCCGGGGCGGGTGGCCGTTCGAGATCCCACTCGACGACCACCCGGTCCGAGCGCTCGTGCAGGTAGAAGTCGTCGACGTACCAGCGGCCGGAGGCGCCGAGGACGTCCAGGTTGAAGTGCGCGTTGCGGGAGATCAGCGGGTCGTAGGACCAGCGCATGAAGCGCATGCCGGTGTCGCGCGCGACGGCCGCCTGCGCCAGCTTCAGCCTGCGGCCCAGCCCGAGGCCCTGGCTCTCCGGGGCGACGACCGCGGCCTGCGAGTAGTGGTACATGCCTTCTCCGTCGCCGCCGCGCATCCCGTAGGCGAAGCCGAGCAAGGTGCCGTCGGCGGCGACGGCACCGACGGCGGAGCCACCGTTGCGCAGCAGCCCGGTCAGCAGCGGCGGGCTCAGCCCGACGTCGGGATTCTGGTAACCGAAGACGCGCCGGTACAGCGCGGCGGCCTGCCGCTGCAGCTCGGCGGTGTCCAGGTTCTGCACGACGAAGTCGCCGGCCAGGACAGCCGATTCCGGTCCGCGCCCCACGACTCCTCCTCGCCCGGCGCATCGGGATGAACACCCGCTGCAACCGAACATATGAAACGTAACCCGGACAACATGAGCCGCTAAATCCGTTTTGTCAACAGGGTTGTCCCGCCGGAGTTCGGGTTATACGTTCCGTATCCGTGACTGATGCGTTGATCGATGCCCGGCCCGCCGACGCCGCGCGGATGCGCGACCGGCTGCACCGCTACGTCCGGTTGGAGACGCCGAGCGGGCAGGCGCCCGCGCTCGACGCCCTGCTCGACCTGCTGGAGCAGCGCTACGCGGAGCTCGGCGCCCGCACCGAACGACGCGCGCACGCCACCGGCGCGAACCTGCTCGCGCACTTCCCCGGTACCGGAGGCAGGCGGGACGAACGGCCGATCCTGTGCCTGGGCCACCACGACACGGTGTGGCCGGCCGGCACGCTCGACGGCACGGTGCCGTGGCTGGAGCGCGACGGCCGGATCCACGGGCCGGGCGTCTACGACATGAAGGGCGGGCTCGTCGTCTTCGAAACCGCCGTGGAGATGCTCGCCCGGGCCGACCACCGGCCGATCACGATGATCGTGGTGGCCGACGAGGAGGTCGGGTCGCCATCGGCGCGCGAACTGATCACCGAGCACTGCGCGAACGCGGTGGCGGCGCTCGGCTTCGAACCGCCGCACCCGGATGGCGCGGTGAAGACCGCCCGCTGGGGCAGCACCCGCGCGCGCATCAGCGTGACCGGCCGGGAATCGCACGCGGCGCTGGCGCCGGAGGACGGCGCGTCGGCGATCGAGGAGCTGATCGACCAGCTGCTGGCCGTGCGCCGGATCGCGGCGGCGCACCCGGACATGCTGTGCAACGTCGGCACCATCGCCGGCGGCGGCCGGACCAACGTGGTCCCGGGAGAGGCGTGGTGCGAGATCGGCATGCGCTTCACCGACACCTCGACCGAGCGCGCCGTGCTGGCGGCCCTGCGCGGCCTGAGTCCGATCCGCCCCGGCACCACCGTCACCGCGGACATCCTCACCAGCCGTCCGGTGTGGACGGATCCGGGGCCCGGCGAACTCGCCGAAACCCTGGCCCGCGCGGCACGAGCGGTCGGGCAGGAGACCGCGGGCCGCCCGGCCTCGGGAGCGGCGGACACCAACCTGACGGGGTCCCTCGGCGTTCCCAGCCTCGACGGCCTCGGCCCGGTCGGCCGCGGTGCCCACGCCCCGGACGAGCAGATCGTCGCGGCATCCCTACCCGAGCGAGCGACCCTAGTGGCATCACTCCTCACCCACCTGTGACCTGCAGGGGTGTGCAATTTCAATGGAAATCGAAGGTCCGATTTCCATTGAAATTGCGGAAGTTGTCCACAACCTCCGGCATGTCGTGGCCCGACACACCGGAGGACCGCAAGTTCCATTGAAATCGAAGGTTCGATTTCAATGGAACTTGCGGAACCGGACACCCCGCACGTCCGCAGTAGGACGGCGCCGCGTCAGACGGCGAGGCGGGCCGTGAGGCCGCCGTCGACGAGGAGGGTCGTGCCGGTGATCGCACTGGCCTCCGGCGACGCCAGGAAGGCGATCGCCGCGGCCACCTCCGCCGGCTCGATCACCCGGCCGATCAGGTGCTGAGCGCCCCACTCCGCGAACGCCCGCTCCGTGTCGCCGCCGGCGAACTGGCGGGCGCTGTCCTCCAGCATCGCCGTGCGCACCGAGCCCGGCGCCACGCAGTTGACCCGGATGCCGTCCGGGCCGTGGTCGATCGCCATCGTCTTCGTCAGCGCCACCAGTCCCGCCTTGCTCGCCGAGTAGCTGGCCACCAGCGGCTGGCTCGCGAACGCCTGCGCCGAGGAGACCGACACGATCGCTCCGCCGCCGCGCGTGCGCATCACCGGGATCACGTGCTTGGCCAGCAGGAACAGGCCACGGACGTTGGTCTCCACGACCGCGTCCCAGTCGGCTTCCGGGGAGTCCACCACCTGGCCGTACTTCACGATCCCCGCGCACTGCACCAGCACGTCGATCCCGCCGAGCCCGTCGGCCACCGCGCGCACCGCCGACTCCACCGAGCCCCCGTCGCGGATGTCGCACGCCACCGCCGTCGCGGTGCCGCCGGCGGCGGTGATCTCCTCCGCCACCCGGGCCGCCGCGCCGCCGTCGAGGTCGGTCACGCCGACCGCCGCGCCGCGCTCGGCCAGCAGGCGCGCCGTCGCCGCGCCGATTCCGCTGCCCGCGCCCGAAACCAGCGCGGCCTTGCCGTCGAACGTCATCGGTCGTCTCCTTCGAACGTGATCCGGCCGGTCAGGTCCATGCCGGTGACCGGGCGGGGGTCGTGGTGCACCGCCAGGCACACCTCGGTGGACACCGACTCGCGCGGGCCGATCTCGACGAGGTTCCCGCCGCTCGCCTTCGCGTGCTCGACGCCGCCCGCCGGGATCGTCGAGGCGGGCTCGGCCGCGAACACGTATTCCGTGCGGTACCAGGGCAATCCGGGTGTCGCGCGGCCTTCGAACCACAGCCAGGCGTTCGGCAGCACGTCGCCGTTCCAGGCCATGGCCACGCCGAGGTCGCCGTCGGCGCTGGTGATCGACACCCAGTGCTCGGCGAAATCCCCGAAGTAGGCGAGCGCGGCCTGCCCGGGGCCGCCGGGTGGCAGCGTCGAGAGCGCCGGGACGGGCCACGAGAGCGTCGCGCCGGGCTCCATGCCGGACGTGTGATCGACCGTGAGCTTCCGCGCGCCCGACGCGATCCGCGTCCCCGGCGTCACCAGGGGCGCGCCGAAGGCCGGGTGGTGCACGATCGCCACCGAGACCGGGTCGGGGCTTTCGTTGCGGAACTCGTCCACCACCCGAAGCACCGATGCGGCCAGCACCACGTGCCGCCTGATCCGCAGCGGAGCCTGGCTCAACCGGGCGGAAAGCGTTGCGGAGTCCGAAGCAGACTCCTCGACCGCCCAGCGCAGCAGGCACGCCTCGCCGTGGAATCCCCAGGTACCGCCCGCCACGTTCGACGCGTCGCCCGCATTGGGGCACAGCAGCTGCCAACCGCCCTGGTACAGCGCCTGCCACGACTGGCGGGATTCCGGTGCCCACGGCCCGGGTCGGGCCGAATCCGCCCACGGCGTGCGGTAGAGCAGCTGCGCGCCGGTGCGGGCATCGGTCAGCGCGGTGATGTCCGCGCCCCGGTCGGGAGTCAACCGCACCGCCAGGTGGTCGTTTCGCAGTTCGAGGTCAGTGGCCACGGAACACCGCCGATCGCTTCTCCAGGAACGCCGCTACGCCTTCCCGTGCATCATCGGTGGTGTAGAGCCAGGACAACACCTGCTGCTCGCGGGTCAGCGCGGCGGCCAACCCGGTCTCCAGCCCGTCGTCGACCAGCCGCTTGCCCTCCCGCACCGCCAGCGGCGCCTGCCCGGCGATCGTCGTCGCCAGCTCCACCGCGCGCGGGACCAGCTCGTCCGGCTCCACCAACGCCGTGAGCAACCCGAGGCGTTGCGCCTCGTCGGGCTTCATCCGGCGACCGGTGAGCACCAGTTCCTTCGTGACGCGCGCCCCGACCTCCCGGGCCAGCCGCACCGTGCCGCCACCACCGGGCAGCAGGCCGAGCGACACCTCCGGCAACCCGAACCGGGCCGCGGTGGACGCGACGATGAAGTCGCAGCACAGCGCCACCTCGAAGCCGCCGCCGAGCGCGTAGCCGTTGACCGCCGCGATCGTCGGCTGCGGCAGCGCGGCGAGCTGGTCGAACACGCCGCGCGAGAGCTTCTGGTAGTCGTCGAAGGCGGTGCGGGCGACGCCGGAGTACTCGTTGATGTCCGCCCCGGCGATGAACCCGCGCCCGGTGCCGGTGAGCACCAGCACCCGCACCTCGTCGTCCGAGCGCAGGCGCACGAGGTACTCGCCCAGCGCCTCGACCATGCCGCGCGACAGCGCGCCGAGCGCGCTCTCCCGGTCGATGCGCAGCACGGCGACGCCGTCCTGCCGCGTTTCCACCAGGTTCTCGTGCACGTTCATGCCACGGCTCCGTCCGCACGCAGCCGCTCGATCTGCTCGGCGCTGAGCACCTCGCCGAGGACGTCGCTGGTGTGCTCCCCCACCGCCGGCGGCGCGTAGCGCAGCTGCCACGGCGTCTCCGACAGCCGGATCGGGCAGCCGATCAGCTCGATGTCCCCGGCCTTCGCGTGCCGGGTGCGCACGATCAGGTCCGAGCCGTCCGCCCGCAGCTCGTCCACCGCTTCCTTCGTGCTGCGCACCCGCGCGCACCACACTCCCGCGGGCAGCAGCGCGTCCAGCCAGTCCTGCGTGGGCCGCTGCGCGGTGCGGGCTTCCAGGATCCGCTTCACCTCGTCGCGGTCCGTCCAGGCGTCCAGCTCCGCGACCTGCGGCGCGCCGAACAGCGGGCCGACCACGTCCAGCGGCGCCATCGCCACGGCCAACCAGCCGTCCGCGGTTCGGTAGATCCCGAACGGCGCGTCCAGCCACGCCTGGCCGACACCCTCGGTCGACCGGGAGAACTCCGCGCCCTGGTTGACCATCGACGAGATCTCCTGGCACTGCAAGGAGATCGCCGTCGAATACAGGTCCACCTCGACGCGCTGGCCGACGCCGTGGCGCAGCCGGGCCACCAGGGCGGCGAGGATGCCGTTGGCCAGGTTCAGCGCGGTGGCCGCGTCCACGATCGCGGTGCCGGCCGGGGTCGGCGGGTCGCCCGCCCGGCCGCCGTTGGCGGCGAGCCCGGACATCGACTGGATCAGCAGGTCCTGGCCGGGCCGGTTCTCCCTGGCGTAGCGGGTGTCCTGGCCCCAGCCGGAGCCGGAGCAGTAGATGATGTCCGGCTTCACCCGGCGGAAGTCCTCGAAGCCGAGGCCCCGGCGGGCCAGCACGCCGGGCCGGAAGTTCTCCACCACCACGTCGCAGGTCCTGCCGATCCCCAGCAGCGCGTCGCGCACCGCGTCGGAGCGCAGGTCCACCGCCACCGACCGCTTGTTGCGGTTCATCGCCAGGAACGCCGCCGAGTCGCCGCCGACGAGCTCGCCCTGCAGGTGCAGGCCGCGCTCCCATTCGCCGTCGAGCCGTTCGACCTTGATGACGTCGGCGCCGAGGTCGGCCAGCAGCTGGGTGCCGTAGGGGCCGAGCATCATCTGGGTGAAGTCGAGGACGCGGATCCCCTGCAATGCCTGCTCCGGCATGACTTTCGCACCTGCCTTTCGGTTTCGGGGTCAGCTGAAGGCGGCGCGGAGCCGCTTGCGGTCGGGCTTGCCGGTGCTGGTCTGCGGCAGCTCGGGCAGGAACACGACGCGCCGGGGCTTCTTGTACCCGGCGAGCCGCCGCGCGCAAGCCCGCCGAACGTCCTCTTCGGACACTTCACTGCCCGGCCTGCGGACGACGGCGGCGGAAACGGCCTCGCCCCAGCGGGCGTCCGGCACGCCGAGCACGGCGACCTCGGCGACGCCGTCCAGCGCGGCGATGGCCTGCTCGACCTCCGCCGGGTGGACGTTGAAGCCGCCGGTCACGATCAGCTCGCTGCGCCGCCCGGCCAGGTGGACGCGTCCGGCGGCATCGAGGTAGCCGAGGTCGCCGGTGCGGAACCAGCCGTCCCGCAGCGGCTCGCCGCCCCAGTAGCCGGGCATGATCTGCGGCCCGCGAACGGCGATCTCACCATCCACGATGGACAGTTCCACCGAGTCGACCGGTCGCCCGATGGACGAGAGCACCTGCGGATCACCGGTGGCGTGGTCGGCCGCGGAAAGCACTGTCAGCGGCGCGAGCGCTTCGCTCAGCCCGTAGAACTGGTACAGCACCGTCCCGAACGCCTGCTGCGCGCGGCGCATCGCCGGGACCGAGATCGGGGCCGCGCCGTAGACGACGGCGCGCAGGCTCATCGGCCGGTCGACGACCTCGGCGAGCCGTTCGAGCATGGTCGGCACGAGCGTCACGGCGGTCACCCGGTGCCGCCCGATCGCCGCGACCGCCTCGACGGCGTCGAACCTGGTCAGCGGCACCGCCGCCGCGCCCGCCAGGGTGTAGGCGGAGCCGACGGAGCCGCTGAAGTGGCTCATCGGCGCGACGTGCAGCACGACGTCGTCCGGCCCGATCGTCGGCAGCTCCTGCCACATCGCCTCCACCATCGCGACCCACGCGCCGCTGGTCACCCGCGCGCCCTTGGGCCGTCCCGTGCTGCCCGAGGTGTACATCAGCGCGACGAGCTCGTCCGGGTCGCGGCGCGGCTCGAAGTCGTCGGCCGGGCCGGCGAACAGCCCCGCGCCCGGCGCGATCACCCGGCGTCCCGGCACGTCGAGCTCGGTCACGATCGCGGCGGCCGCGCAGTCGTCGGCGATCGCGGCGATCTCGGCCGGGTGCAACCGGGTGCTCACCGCGACGCGCACGAATCCGCCCAGCCACAGCGCGTGTTCCAGCGCCAGCACCTCCGGCCGGTTGTCCAGCGCGATCAGCACCCGATCGCCCGGCCGCAGCCCGAGCCGCCACAACTCCGTCGCCGCGGCTCGGGCCTGCGCGCCCAGGTCGCCGAAGGTCAGCGCGCCGACGGCAGGGCGCGCGGCGAAGGTCCGGTGCGCGGCGGCGACCAGCTCGGCGAGCGTCGTCACGGCTCCAGCTCCGCGTACGTGGCCGTGCAGACCTCGTTGAACCGGCGCACGATCTCCCCGGCCGTCGTCCCGCGCCGGACCATCGGGTGGATCTCCTCGGCCGCCCGGCGGTGCACCACGGGGTAGGCGATGTGCCGGGGCCGCACGAAGGCGCGGTCCAGCGTCCGCAGCGTCGCGGAGTAGAACCCACCCGAAGCCGCGTCCACCGCCGGATCGGTCCACGCCGCCCGGTTGCCCGGCTGGCCACCGGCCGCCGCGTACTCGCCGCGCTGGCACTCCGGGCTGACGACGTGCGACAGGAACCGCGCCGCCGCAACGGGTTCCGCGCACTTCGCCGAGATCGCCAGGCCGACGCCGCCGAGCAGCGATCCGGCCGGCGCACCGTCCGGCGACGGGATGCCGGCGAAGCGGACCGCGTGGTCGCGCGCGTAGTTCACGTAGCCGAAGACCATCGGCGAGTAGACCACGTCGCCGGTGGACATCGCGGTCAGCGCCTCGATCGGGTCGAGGTCCAGCGACCGCGCGTCGACCAGCGCCAGCAGGCCCAGCAGCCGCTCGGCCGCGGGCACCGCCACCTCCGGATCGAGCCCGGCCCGGTCCAGCCAGCCGCTTCCCCCGGTCTGCGAGCACAGCGTCAGCAGGCTGCAGAGCAGGTGCGTCGGGTTCGCGGGCAGCACCGCCTTGTGCCGGGGCAGCTCCTCCAGGCAGGCCGTCACGTCCTCCCAGGACGTCGGCACCGCGTCGAGCACTTCCGGGCGGTAGGCCGAAACCTGAGCCGCGGCGTCCATCGCCACCGCCCACTGGCTGCCCGCCCAGGTGTAGCTCGCGAAGCTCGGGCCGGTGCTGTTGTCCCGCTGCTGCGCCAGGAACGACTCCGGAAGCAGCTCTTCCAGCGGTACCAAGGCGGCATTGGCGTGCGCCTGACCGACGTACGGGTGGTCCATCGCGATCAGGTCGTACCGGGCGGCCAGCTCGGCGATCGGCACGTCCTCGAACTCCCGCAGCGACCGCGAATCCCAGCTGATCCGCACCCCGGGATGCCGCCGCTCGTACGCGGCCGACACCTCCCGCAGGCAGCCAACGCCGCGCTGGTGGCCCCACGCCATGCCGTGCAACACCGTCATCGAGCGGCCTCCTCGCGAGCCTCGGAGATCTCCTCCAGCGAACGCCCCTTCGTCTCCGGCACCAGCCGCACGCAGAACACCGTCGCCGCCGCGCAGACCACCGCGAAGATCCAGAACGTGGCGGTGGCCCCGGCGCCCTCGATGAGCAGCGGGAAGGTCAGCGCCACCACGAAGTTCGCCAGCCAGTGCGCCATCGTGGCCATGCCGACCGCCGCGCCGCGCACCTTCAGCGGGTAGATCTCGGCGATCAGCACCCACAGGATCGCGCCGACACCGAAGGCGAAGCAGCCGATGTAGGCGGCCATGCAGACCAGCGCGAACCAGCCGACCAGGCCGCTCTGGCTCGGCATCAGGTAGACGAGGCCGAGCGCGGCCATGCTCACGCCCATCCCGGCGAACGCTGCGATCACCATCGGCCGCCGCCCGAGCCGGTCGATCAGCAGCATCGCGACCACGGTCATCAGCACGTTGATCAGCCCGACGCCGACCTGCGCGAGGATCGACCCGGACGCGCCGAAGCCGGAGGTCTCCAGCACCGACGGCGCGAAGTAGATGATCGTGTTCACGCCGGCGATCTGCGAGAACACCGCCAGCCCGACGCCCACCACCAGCATCGGCCGCAGCGCCGGATCGCGCAGCACGCCGCGCGCCGAGCGGTTCTGCCGGTCGCGTTCGTCGGCGGCGGCGATCTCGGCGAGCTCGGCGGCGACGTCGGCCTTGCCGTGGATGGACCGCAGCACCTCCTCGGCCCGCGCGGGGAACCTGCGGCTGACGAGGTTGCGCGGCGTCTCCGGCAGCACCGCCATCCCGGCGGCCAGCAGCACGGCGGGCACGACGGCCAGGCCCAGCATCCACCGCCAGCCCTCGATGGGCGCGAACAGGAATCCGACGGCGTAGGACACCACGATGCCGATGGTGATCATCAGCTGGTTGCTGTTGACCAGCGCGCCGCGCCGGTCGGCGGGCACCATCTCGGCGATGTAGAGCGGGACGACAGCGGAGGCGGGGCCGATGGCCAGGCCGAGCACGAAGCGACCGGCCACCAAGGCGGTCGCGTCCGGGGCGAGACCGGCGATCAGGGCGCCTGCGGCGAAGATGCCCGCGGTGGCCAGCAGGACGGTCCGCCGCCCGAACCGGTCGGCCAGCCGCCCGGACACCAGCGCGCCGATGGTCGCGCCCACCAGCAGCGAGCTGACCACCACGCCTTCCATCAGGGCGGACAGGCCGAACTCGGTGCGGATGAACAGCAGCCCACCGGAGATGACCCCGGTGTCGTAGCCGAACAGCAGACCGCCGATCGCGGCCACCGCCGCGACGGTGCCGATGGATCTCGACCGCGCGGTTGGATCGTTCGAGGACCTCATCGTCCCGATCTCCTCAAGGCGTCCGGATGAATTGGTAAATCGTTTTACTGTGCCGGTATGCTTACCTCCGTGTCCGAGAGCTGTCAACCCGCCGATCCGCCGACACCGGTCACCGGCCGGGCCAAGATGAGCGACGTGGCCCGGATCGCCGGCGTCAGCCAGGCGGTGGTCTCACGCCTGCTCCGAGGCGACGAAACGCTGCGGATCAGGGAGGAGACGCGCAACCGCGTCCTGGAGGTGGCGGCGCAGCTGCGGTACACGCCCAACGAGGTCGCGCGGGCGCTGCGCCGCGCCGAGTCGGGCATCCTCGGGATGGCGGTGCACGACACCAGCAACCCGGTGTACAGCGAGATCATGGCGGGCGCGCAGGAGGAGGCCAGCGCCTCCGGCTACGCCCTGCTGCTCGCGGACGCCGACGAACTGGCCCGCAGCGACCGGACCTTCGAGCGCATCGTGCGGGGCAACCGCATCGACGGCCTCCTCCTGCAGCGCGGCAGCAGCACGGCGGACGAGACGATCGCCAAGATCGCGGCCACCCGGCTCCCGCTCCTGCTGGTCAACGACCGCACGCGCGGCGAGATCGGCAGCGTGGCGCTGGACGACGACGATGCGACCTACCTCGCGACGCGGCACCTGGTCGAGCTCGGGCACACCGCGATCGCGCATCTCAAGCTGGGCAACCCGAAGGCCCGATCCGAAGCGCGCACACGCGGCTGGCGACGAGCGCTGCACGAGGCCGGACTACCGGACGGCCCACAGCTGCGAGGCGGCCACACGCCCGAGGAGGGCGCGGCGGCGCTGCCCCGCCTGCTGGCCAGCGGAACGGCGCCGACGGGCGTCGTGGTGAGCAACGTGCTGGCGGCAGTGGGCGCCATGACGGCGGCGCGCGAAGCGGGCCTGCGAATCCCGGAAGATCTGTCCATTGTGGCCGTGCACGACGTGTTCTTCTCCCGGCACCTGTCGCCGCCGCTGACGGTGGTCCGCCTCCCGCTGCGCGACCTGGGCCGCCGCTCCGTGGCGGCGATCCTCCGCCAGCTCGAAGGAGTCCCGGCCCGCCACGAGATCATCACGGAACCGGCCCCGGAACTCATCGTCCGAGGCTCGACGGCCCCGAGGAGGAAACAACGATGATCCAGCGCTGGAGCCCGGAAGGCGTGGCCCCGCCGATCGGGAAGTACAACCACCTGGCCCGGGTACCGGCCGGACACGAGTTCCTGATCATCTCGGGCCAGGTCGGAACGTCGCCGGACGGCGAACTGGCGGGCCCCGACGCGGAATCGCAAGCCCGCGCGGCGTTGACCAACATCGAGAAGCTGCTGGCGGCGGCAGGTGCCACGCCACAGCACCTGGTGAAGCTGTTCGCGATGCTGTCGAGCACGGACCACCTCGCGGGCTACCGCAAGGCCCTGCAAGAGGCGCTGACCAGGTGGTACCCGAACGAAGACTGGCCGACGCACTCGCTGGTAGTCGTAGCGGCGCTGGCAACCCCGGAACTAGCGGTAGAAGTCGAAGCCACAGCAGCAGTCCCGGACCACTGACATGGACGACGGGCGTTGCCCCCGGCGGTCCGGAACGGCAGTCCAGCGGGGCGCCAGGGTCGTGAGTGGTTTTGGCCGCTATGGCAGCCAAAACCACTCACGACTCTGCGATAGTCGGCCTTGTGATCGATTTGCTCGGCCATCGGGATCCCGCTCAGCGGCATGAGGCTCGGCTGCTCTGGGCCAGCCGGCCCGCGCTGTACCTGCTGCTCCGGCTCTCCTCCCGGGGCGGGCCGATCCGGCGGGTGCCCCGGCTCGGTTGGGTGGTCAGCGATCCCGTCGTCGCTCGCCGGATCCTCAACGACGGCGCGCACTTCACGCTGCTCGGCGAGGGCGGCGTCGGGCATCTCTGGGCCCAGGTGCTCGGCGACTACGTCTACCGCATCTTCGACGGTCCCGGGCACGCCGACCTTCGCTCGCGGGCCCGCGACCTGTTCACCGACGCCACCGCCCGTCCGCTGGTGCGGCGGGTCTTCGATCCGGCGTTGCAGCCCGCCGTGGAGCGGTTGCGGGCCGGTGCGGTCGTCGATCTCGCCGACCTGTCCCGGGTGCTGGTCGGGCGGATGATGGCCGATCTGCTCGGGCTCGACCTGCCTCCGGAGGACGAGCACTACCGCGCCGTGTTCGGCACCGGGGAGCGGCTGGCGAAGCTGGCGCTGGGCAGCGCCGCGTCGACCGAGCTGCCGCCCGAGGTCGTCGCGCAGGCCAAGCCGATCATCGCCGACCTCACCCGCAACGTGCCCAGGGCGTTCGCCGAGGCTCCCGCCGAGACGCTGCTGGGCCGCTGCCGGGAGCTGGGCCTGTCGCTGGAGGAGACCTCGGGGATCGCCGCGCTGCTCATGGTCGCCGGCACCGAAACCGCCGCCACCGCGATGGTCCGCACCGTCGCGCTGCTGCACGACACCGGCCAGCAGCACCAGCTGCGCGAGTCGCCCGAACTGCTGCCCGACGCCGTGCGGGAGGGCCTGCGGGTGACCACGCCCGCGCCGCTGATCGGGCGCAGCGTCAGCAACGACGTGACCGTCGGCGGGGCCGCGATGCGGGCCGGTGAGCGCGTGATGCTGTTGACCTACGTCGCCAACAACCGGGCCGGGCGCTTCGACGTCAACCGGCCCTACGTGCCCGAGACCCGGCAGCTCTGGTTCGGCGCCGGGCGGCACCTCTGCCTCGGTGCCGCGCTGGCCCGGGCGGAGATTTCCCACCTGCTGCAGGCGATCCTGGACGCCGGGCCGATCCGGGTGGTGTCCCGGCGGCCCGCTCGCGGCGTGCTGATCCCGTCCTACGCCGAGCTCGGCATCACCACCGCGCCGCCCCGGTGAACGACGTCGGCTCCGGCCGGTAGCCGAGGTCGCGGCGCGCCGCGGTGATGTCCAGGGTGCGCTCGAACCCGAGGTGGCTCACCGCGTAGCGGCTCAGCTGGGCCAGCCTCGGCGGCCGCCAGGTGTTCTCGGCGATGGCGGCGAGGTTCCAGGCCAGCCGCACCGGCAGGTGGCGGATGCGCACCCGGAGCCCGCGCTCGCGGAACATCTCCCGCAGCGCGTCATCCAGGGCCACGGGCTCGGCGTCGGCGATGTTGTAGGTGCCGGGTTTTCCGTTGCAGGCCAATAGGACCGCGTTGGTGAGGTTGTCGATCGACGTCAGCGAATGCCGGGTGCGGCCGTCGCCGACGATCACCAGGTTGCTTCCCCGGATCGCGTCGAGCAGCCGCGGCAGCAGCGTCGTGTCGCCGGGCCCGTACACGGCGTGCGGGCGCAGCACGACGGTGTTGGGCCGGTAGGTGAGCAGCCGTTCGGCGGCCGCCTTGGATTCGCCGTAGGCGTTGAGGTACCGCGCGACCGGCGCCGCCGCCTCGTCCGCATCGACCGTCGCGGTGAACGGGTCGTAGACGCTCGCGGTCGAGATGTGCACCAGGCGCGCGCCGGGGAAGGTGTCCGCCACGTGCCGCGTACCGTCCACATTGGTCCGCCACATCTCCGCCGACGCCGTCTCGTCGGCGACCGCCGCGGCCGCGTGCACGACCGCGTCGACCTCGGGCGGGTCCGCGAGCGGGCCGCTCGCGATGTCCCAGTGGCGCACGCCCGGCCTCCTGCCGAAGGCGTGCACCTCCCAGCCCGCGGCAACTGCGGCGCGGCACACGGCGGCGCCGACGAATCCGGTCGCGCCGGTCACCGCGATCCTCACCCCGCCACCGTCTTCCGCAGCGCGTCCCGGTCCAGCTTCCGGGTCCGCCCGGACACCGGGAGCTCCGGCACCACCACGACCTCGTCGGGCAGCGCCGCCGCGTCGATGAGCCGTGGCAGCTCCGCCCGCACCGATTCCGCCAGTCCCGGCCGCGTTCCGGCCACGACGAGCACGATCCGCTCGTCGCCGATCTCGTCCGGCACCCCGATCATCGCCGCGCCCTCGACGCCCGGCAGCGCGGCGATCGACGGCTCGTAGAGCCCGGGATACACGTTGGTCTTGCCGCGCAGGATCATGTCCTTCTTCCGGCCGACCAGCACGATCGAGCCGTTCTCGATGCGCGCCAGGTCGCCCGTCGCGTGCTCGGTCAACGGCGGCTGCCCGAGGTATCCGCGGCACATGTTCGGCCCGGAGACGAGCAGCTCGCCGTCGTCGGCGACGCGCGCGCGGACCCCGGGCAGCGGCTTGCCGAGCAGGTCGCCATCGTGCGCGAGCTTCTCCTCTGCAGTGGCCACCGCGATGGGCAGGATCTCGGTCATCCCGTAGATCGCCAGGAACTCGGCGCCGGGAAGCGCGGCCTGGGCCCGGCGCAGCAGCGGCGGCAGCACCGGGGCGGCACCGAGCCACACCTGGCGCAGTGAGCCCGGCAGCGCCACCTCCCCGCGCTCAGCAGCGTCGAGCAGCGCGGCCAGATCCGCCGGGACGAAGAAGGTGTGCGTGGCTTCCGAAAGCCCGCTCGCCACCGAAGAAAGGTCCGCGGTGGGCGAGAATCCGAAGCGCGGCATCGTCCAATGTGCACCGACCACGAGGCTCGGCAACCCGAGCAGGAACTGGTCGGTGTGCACCCGCGCGCCGGGTGCGAGCGCACAGCGCGTGGCCAGCACTTCCAGGGCTGCGCCGAGGGAACCCCGGGTGTGCACAACGGCTTTCGGGTCGCTCGTGGTTCCGGCCGTGAACACCACGACGGCGTCCTGGTCCGGAGCGGGAGACCAGTCCACCCACGGTTCGGCCGGTTTGGCCAGCGCCTTCGCCGACACGGCGCGCAGCGGGACGCCGGGCAGCCACAGCCCGGACCGCACGTGCCGGACCGGCAGCGACGAGTAGTCCGGCAGCAGCACGCCGCGACGTCGGGCCAGCGCCCGGCCGGGGCCGGGCGCGCTCGCCGCGTACAGCAGCGATTCCGCGGCCGCCCACGCGGGCCGGGCCAGGTCGAGCCTGCTGGCGAACAGCTCCGGGCCGGAACCCGGGTCGATGAACACCACGGTGCCGCCCGCCGCCACGGTCCCCAGGGCCAGCACGACGGCCTCCGGCCCGGGGCGGACCGAGAACAGCATCCGGTCGCCGGGACGAAAACCCTTGTCGTGCAGTCGATCCGCGGTCGCCGCGACGCGCCGGGACAGGTCCGCGTACGTCAGCGTTCGGCCCGACGGCCCGGTGAGCGCCGGTGCGTCGCCGTGCCGACGGCCGGCGTCGAGGACTTGTGCGAGCAGGTCAGCCACGTCGTACCACCAGGCTCCGGTAGGCGGGGATCAGCACTCGGCGGGCGACCTTCCGGTCCACCACGGCCGCGCCACCGGCGGCGAGCACGGTGTCCAGCACCGTCCGGATCTCCGCGCCGGCCAACGGCATTCCGAGGCAGAAGTGCGGGCCCGCCCCGAACCACAGCCGCTGCACCTCCGGCGGGTGCGGTCGATCGGGGTCGAAGCCGCCGAGGCCCTTGGCGGCGGAGATCGTCGCGATCACCACCCGGTCCCCCGGCCGCACCCGCACGCCGCCGATCGTCCGCTCGGCGGCGACGCTGCGCAGCATCACCGGCGACGGCACGGTGAACCGCAGGGCCTCTGACACCACGTCGTCGGCGCGCCCGGGCTCGGCGACCAGCCGGGGCAACCAGCCGGTGTCGTGCGCCAGGGCGATCAGGCGCGGCACGTAGGAGACGAGCGTTTCGGTGCCGGTGAGCACGAAGGCCGCCACCGCACCCAGCGCCTCCTGCTCGGACAGGCCGAGCTCGCGCATCCGGCCCGGAACCGACTCCGCGTCGCCGTGCGCGAACGCCTCGGCGGCGGGTCCGGTCAGCTCCGACAAGGCCTTCCGCCCGCGCGCCACCTGCGCCGGGGTGAGCCGTGAACGCCCCAGCCGCACCATCGACGTCACCGCCGTCGCCGCGGCGAAGGCCCGGGCGAAGTCCGCCCGGTCGGCCCGCAGGCCGACGAGCTCGCAGATCACCGCGCCGGCCAGGTCGCGCACCACGGGCACCAGGTCCACGGCGCGCCCCGCGGCCAGCTCGGCGCGCAGCGCAGCCATCGGCTCCGCCGCCACGCGCGCGCACAGCTGGTCGACGAAGCGCGGCGTGAACAGCCCGGACAGCTTCCGGCGCAGCCGGGCGTGGTCGTCGCCCTCCATGTTCAGCAGCACCGACGGGCCCACCACCGGCGTCCACAGATCCGCCGGGGAGCCCGGCCCGGTCTTGGTGAAGCCCTCGGTGTCGGTGAGCACCTGGCGGGCCGCCGCGGCTTCGCTGACCACCACGCCGACGCGCGGCACCCGCACCACCGGCCCGATCCGCCCGATGCCGCGCACCAGCGGGTACGCCAGCGGGTGCGCGCCGAGCTGCACCCGCCGCTCCCACCTCGCGGCGGTCACCTGATGTCCACCAGCTCCGGCCGGTAGCGGTGATCCGCGTACCAGGCGAGGGTTTTCAGCAGCCCCCAGGCACGCACGCGCCGCACCGAGCCGCGCACCACGACGTCGCGCCGCACGCCGTAGTCGGCGGTGAGCAGCCGCACGGCGTTGACCAGGGCGCGGTCCTCGTGCACGTCTTCGATCTTGGTGCGCGGGAATCCGCCGGCCTGCAAGTAGAGCTCGCCGGTGATGGCCATGTTGCAGCCCGGCGCCATCACGTACGGGCCCCGGTAGCGCGGATCGCGGTTGCCGGGCCGGATCTTGCCGAACGCGCTGGCCACCTCGACGGCGCCGACCAGCAGCGACCGCTGCCAGGCGGGCACGCCCTCGTCGGTGCGCGGCAACAGTTGCCCGGCCACCATGCGCAGCCCCGACGCGAACGCCGCGTTGATCCGCCGGGTCCAGTCCGGCGCGGGCACGCAGTCGGCATCGGTGCGGGCCAGCCGGACCGCGCCCCGCTCGACCGCGAAGCGCATGCCGGTGTCCGCGGCCGCCCCGGTGCCCTTCTCCGGCTCGTGCACCAGGTGGACCCACGGGCGCGTCCGGCCGAAGTGCGCGGCGACGTCCGCCGTCGCGTCCGTCGACCCGTTGTCCACCACGACCAGGTTGAAATCCGAATCCCGTTGCGCGTCAAGCGCTTCCAGCGTCGCGGTGATGCCGGCCGCCTCGTTGTAGGCGGGCACCACCACCCACAGCCCGCTCACAGCCGGATCACCACGATTCCCAGGCTGACCCCGCCGGCCATGCCCACCAGCGCCACCAGATCACCCGGCCCGCAGCGGCCGAGCTGCTGCGCGACGGCCAGCTGCAGCGGCAGGCTGGCGGAGGCGACGTTGCCGTGCTCGCGGATCGTCACCACCAGCTTGTCGGCGGGCACCCCGGCCCGCTCGGCGAAGACGTCCAGGTACGGCAGGGAAACCTGGTGCACGCACACGACGGCGAAGTCCTGCCAGCCGAGCCCGAGCCGCGCCAGCGTCTCGTCCAGCACGCCGGTGCCCAGCCGCAGGAACGCCGACTTCAGCCGACCGCCGTCCATCGCGAAGTAGCTGTACTCGGGATCGCGCGGGTGCGCCGATCCCCCGCACGGCAGCGTGCCGACGTCCCACTGCGACGAATCGGCGCTGAACCCGCTGCCGAGCACGCCGGCGGGCCCGTCCGTCAGCAGCATCGCGGCGCCCGCGTCGGAGAGCGTGTAGCCGGGGAAGGCGCGCAGGAACGTCCCGATGTCGGGCACGTTCCACCGGATCGCCCGGGACGGCGACTCACCGCTGACCAGCAGCACGCGCCGGTACCGGCCCGCGCCGATCAGCGCGTCGGCGACCTCGATGCCGTTGAGCACGCTGTTGCAGGCGTTCTTGACGTCCATCACCGGGCAGCGCAGGCCCAGCTTGGCGGCCACGATGTGCGCGGTGGCGGGCTCGACCATGTCCTGGCTGGCCGAGGCGAACAGCAGCAGGTCGACGTCGTCGGCCGAGGTGCCGGTCTCGGCGAGCAGCTTGCGCGCCGCGGCCGCGGCCAGGTCGGAGGCCTGCTCCTCGTCGCCGAGCACGTGCCGCGACTCGATGCCGGTCAGCCGCCGGATGATCCCGGCCGGTGGCACGAACGCCGCGCTCTCCGCCGCGATCCGCCGCTCCACCGCCGCGGTGCCGACCTCCCGCTCCGGCAGGTGCACGGCAACCCCGGCCAAGTGCGCACTCATGCGATCGGTCCTTCCCTAAACCCGGGCGACCGTATAACGCCGAGCACGCATCGTTCCTGAGTAGGGCTACTCAACTCCGCCGGGTGACGCCTCGGCTACGACGTGGAGATCGGGACCGTCGGTGCCTGCTGGCAGGATGCGCACTCCGAGCGCAGCCCCCGAGATCTCCGAGGACCCGACCATGCCCGAACGCTCATCCGCACGCCTCAACCACGTCGAGCGGGGCGCCGGAACCCCGGTGCTGGCCCTGCACGGCTGGGGGCCCGACCACCGCCTGGTGCTCGGCTGCCTGGAGCCGGTCTTCGCCGACCGCGCGGGATACCGGCGGTTGTACCCGGACCTGCCCGGCATGGGCAAGACGCCCGCACCGGCTTCCTTCGCGAGCTCCGACGATCTGCTCGCCGCGGTGCAGGACTTCGTGGACGACACCATCGGCGACGCGCCGTTCCTGCTGGTCGGCGAGTCCTACGGCGGCTACCTCGCCCGCGCGCTCACCCGGTCCCGCCCCGCGCAGGTGCTGGGCCTGGCGTTGATCTGCCCGGTGGGCACCAAGCTGGAGCACGCCGAACGCACGGTGCCCGAACACCAGGTGCTCCGTCCCGATCCGGCACTGCTCGACTCGCTGGACGACGAGCTCGCCGAGCTGGTCCGGGACAACCTGGTCGTGCACACGCCGGAAGCGGTGCGCCGGTTCCGCGAGGAGATCCTGACCGGCGTCGACCTCCTCGACACCGAGGCGATCGCCCGCATCCGGCTGCGCTGGGAGCTCACCGAAGACCCCGAGGGCGACGCGCCGTTCGGCCGCCCGACGCTAGTCCTCACCGGACGGCAGGACGGCGCGGTCGGCTACCTCGATCAGTTCGCGCTGCTCCCGCATTACCCGCGCGCGACTTTCGCCGCGGTCGACGTGGCCGGGCACAACCTCCAGATCGACCAGCCCGAGCTGTTCAACGCGCTGATGTGGAACTGGCTCGACCGCGTCACCGCCGAATCCTGAGCAGGTCCACCGGGCGGACGACGCGCCGAACGTAGACTCGTGGCCAGGAATGGTCTCGCGGAGGTGGATGGGGCATGTGGGAGCGGCTGTCGCCGGGGTCGGTCGCCAACCAGGTCGAGCAGCAGATCACGCAGGCGATCGAATCGGGCCGGTACAGCCCGGGCGACCGGCTTCCGCCGGAGCGCGAGTTCGCCGAGCTGCTCGGGGTGAGCCGGCCGACGGTGCGCGAGGCGATCGGCGCGCTGAAGGCCAGGGGCGTGCTGCGGGTCGTGCACGGCCGCGGCGTCTTCATCGCCGAGCCCGAGACCGCCCGGGAACTCCGCGAGGCCCTGGCCACGCAACGGCATTCGATCAGCGAGCTGTTCGCGATGCGCGAGGTGCTCGAAGTCCCCGCCGCTGGCTGGGCCGCCGAGCGGCAGGATGCCGAGGCGCTGCAACGGGTTTCGAGCGTTCTGCAGAGCATGGTCGAGGCCACCGAGCAGGTGCCGCGCGACTTCGAGCGCCTCCAGCAGCTCGACGAGGCGTTCCACCTGGCCATCGTGGAAGCGGCCGGCAACAAGTTCCTGCAGCAGACCCTGGGCGTCCTGCAGCAGATCCTGCACCAGGGCATGCAGACCACGCTGATGGTGCCCGGCAGGGTCGAGGCGGCCCGCGAAGACCACCAGCGGATCCTCGACGCGCTGCTCGCGGGCGATTCCGAAGCGGCCCGCCAAGCCGCCCTGCACCACGTGCACTCAGCTCGCGCGACCGCCATGCAGCGCTTGGAGGAACGCGCCGAGAGCGAAGCGTCGGCGGTGTCCTAGCTCGCGAGCGGTCACTCGCGACGGGCTTCGGGGGCCGGTGGGGCCGCCCGGGCTCGATCGAGCAGGCTGTGCACTCCGGCCACGATGTCGGCGTCGCGATCGGCGAGCCAGGTCAGCATCGCGTGGTCGGCGCTGTCCAGGTCGACGCCGTTGAGCGGGGCGCGCAACAGCGCCAGGTTCACCGCGGTTCTGCGGGACCGGGCGTCCCGCAATCCTTGCACCTCGTCGCGCACCCACGGCCGGTCGGCGACCTGGGCCAGTCGGGATCCGCTCGCTCCGGTCGGCCACGCATCCAGCGAATTGTTCACGACACCGTCCATGGCAGACTCTCCCGCGCGATTCGATGCGGCCACATTTCCGTGAGTACCACCGCTTCCGGAGGGTTCAAGGGGCAAAAGTCCCGCCGGCGGGGTGCACTCCAGGTCGCGGTGATGCTGCCGCTTTCGCGCGCCGCTGACCACACCCCGGCCCGGCAAGATCCGGAACACTCCTGTTCATGGCGCGACTCCTGTGACCAAGGACCACCCGTGTGGGTGATGTTGAAGGGTGCTGAACATCCGTTGCAGCGCTTAGACTTCCGCCCCGTGACTGCAGTACCGCACTCCTCGACCGAGGCAGCCCTGCGCGACGCGGTGGACACAGCACTGATCGACCTGCTCACCGCGCAGCACAATCCCGCCGACCGAGCCCACCGCGAGCTGGCCCGCGCGGTCGGTCTCCTCGACCAGCACCCGCAGATCGAGATCCCCGCCGACGCCGCGAACGCGGTCCGCACCGCCGCCGATCGCCTGGCCCAGGGATCTCGCGACGACGCCCGCACCGCCCTGGTGACCGCCCGCAGCCAACTCGCCGCTCCCGGCTCCCGCCTGAACTCCCGCAACACGGACTGAACCGCGAATCCCGCGCGGCATCCCCGTGATCCCGCGCGGGTCGTTCGACCCTGCCCGCCGCCGGGCGGCCCTGGCAGCGTTGCCGTCGAGGAGTCGACATGCGACGGTTTCCCGCTGTTTTCGATCTCGTACCGGACCAGGTCGCACAGGTCGTCCAGCTGGCCGGCCTCGCCCCCTCGCCGCGCAACAGCCAGCCGTGGCGGTTCCGCGTGCTGCCACACGTCATCGAACTGCACGCCGTTCCCTCCCACCTGCTGCCTGCCGGCGATCCCGACGACCACGACCTGCGGCTGGCCTGCGGCGCGGCGCTGCTGAACCTCCGGCTCGCGCTGGCGCACGCCGGCGTCCGGCCGGTCGTGACGCTGCTGCCGCGGCTGTCGTCCCCGAGCGTGCTGGCGGAGATCCGCAGCGGCGGCCACCAGCGCCCCGACGCCGAGCAAATCGCGCTGTACGAGGCGATTCCGGAACGCCGCACGCAGCGGCGCCCGCTCCAGCCGACCGCCGTCGCGGCCTCGATCCAGCACGCCCTGCGGGTCGCGGCACGCGCCGAAGGCGCCTGGCTGCACCTCGTCCGGCCCGCCGAGCACGACGAGCTGGCGGGCTTGCTGCGCCGGCTGCAGGCCGACGCCGAACCCGCGCCACTGCTGGCCGTGCTGTGCACGCCGGGCAGCGATGCGAAGAGCGAGCTCGAGGCCGGGCAGGCCTGGCAGCGGGTGTGGCTGACCGCCACCGCGCGCGGGTTGGCCGCCACGCCGCTGCCGCTCGCGGAAGGCCAGGACATCCGCGACGCCCTGAGCCGGCTGCTCGGCGACGCGCCCCATCCGCAGGCATGGCTGCTGATCGGCTACGGCGAGCCGGCTCCGGCGACGCCGCGCCGGGACCCCGGCGAACTGCTCATCGACGCGGTCCCGAACTCCGGCCACGGCTGACCGTCACCGCGGAACCGGCTCTGGCCGCGGCAGTTCGTCGCGGCGCACCCCCCGTCTGAGCCGGTCGGCCAGTTCGTCCAGGAACCAGTCCAGCACCGACTCCGCCGCCTCTACGTCGGCGATCGCGCCCCGGCCCAATGCCTCCTTGCGCGCTCGCCCGGCAATCCGGATCTCCTCGCACAACTGCTCGTACGGGAGGTCGCTGCACCTCGTAAGCAGATCCATTTCAGACCACTCCGTGGCCATCGAGCGACCGGGAACCCGCGCATGGCGAATTCCCGATCCCTCGCCCCCATTTTTTTGGTCCCCGAATCGGATCGGGGAAGTCTGCCGATCGACATCTTCGTGCGCACCTGTCCAAACCATATCGCCCGGCGCCAAGTTTTTCCTCACCCATTCGGGGAAAGGTTGGAAATTCACCACCTCACCGCAGCCAGCGGTCACAAATTGACGACGGCGGCCAGAGCCCGCACCGCGGACCGGGCCGGCGGCATAGGCTGCGGACCGGAACTTGATCATGGCAGGCCACTCGGCAAGGAGTCACGAGGATGACCACCGAAACCTCCGAGCTCTACATCAGCGACGAGTTCACCCCGCTCCGCCAACGGCTGGCCGCGCTCGGCCCGCTGCTGGCCGACAACGCCGACCGCAGCGACGAATCCGGCCGCCTCGCCGACGAGGTCGTGCAGGCCCTGCACGACTCCGGCGTGCTGAAGACCGGCATCCCGCGAGAACTCGGCGGCTACGAGTTCTCGCCCACCCAGCAACTGGAAACGGTCAGCCAGCTGTCCTATCTGGACGCCTCGGTGGCCTGGACGTGCATGGCGCTGCAACTGGTGACCGGCACGACCGCGGCCTACGTCGCCCCCGACGCCGCTGCGGAGCTGTTCCCCGACGTCGCGGGCGGCCGGTTCGCGTTGATAGCAGGGCAGGGCACCAGGCTCGGCACCGCGAAGCGGGTCGACGGTGGCTTCCGCGTCAGCGGCCGCTGGCAGTTCGCCTCCGGCATCGCGCTCGCCAGCCACATCCACGCCGGGGCCTGGTGCGCGGAAACCGGGCAGGCGCTGATCTGCACCTTCCCGAAGGAGCAGGCGACGCTGATCGACAACTGGGACGTGCTGGGCCTGCGCGCCACCGGGAGCATCGACTACACCTGCGAAGACGTGTTCGTGCCCGAGACGCACACCTTCGACCCCGCCACCACGCGAGCCCACCACGGCGGCGCGGTCTACCGCATCGGCCTGGCCACGCTGTCCGGGATCTCGCACACCGGCTGGGCGATCGGCGTCGGCCGCCGGCTGCTCGACGAGCTCAAGGCCCTGGCCGCCGAGAAGACCGGTGCCCCGAACGCCGCGGTCGACACCCAGCAGTTCCACGCGGAGTACGCGACCGCGGAGAGCAGGCTGCGTTCCGCCCAGGCGTGGGCGAGGCAGGTCTGGGCCGACGTCGAGCAGACCCTGGCGAGCGGCGAAACGCCCAGCACCGAACAGGAAACCCTGGCCCGGCTGGCGCTGAACAACGCGACCTGGTCCGCCCACGCGGTCGGGCAGGCGGTCCACAAGTGGGCGGGCACCGCGGCGCTGCGGCGCGGCCCGATCCAGCGGTTCCACCGGGACCTGGGCACCGGCACCCAGCACGTCACCTCCGGCGCCGTCGTCCTGCAGAACTGCGGCAGGTCGCTCAGCGGCCTCGCCCCGGGGGCCCGCTGGAACTTCCTGACCCTGGAGCCCTGAGCCCCGGTGGTGGGGTGACCCCGGGCGGCGAACGGTTGCGGACTCAACTTGTCCGGGCAACCATCGCCGGGTGGCCCGGGGGTAGGTGGTGCGGTGGCCTGCTTCTCCGGAGGGATTTTGGGGAGGCCGAAGAAGCAGGCCACCGGCGGGCGATCGCGGCACCGCGGCTGCATTGGGGGGAGGACCGCGATCACTCCGGGCAAAGGTATGCCCGTGCGGCGCGCGCGGCTCGCCAGGCGTGCGGTCCTGCGTGGCGCCGAGCGGAGAACGCCCCCTCACTCGTGCGGGGCGTTCTCCGGCCGGATGCGGCCGCCCGCGCTCCTCAGCGCAAAGCGCTGAGCTGCTCAAATTGATCGAGCGGCGCCCAGCGCACCGCGCCGGATCCCGGTCCGGCCGGCCGTCGCCGCCGAGGCCCTCCCGGCCGCGGCGAACGGCGTTGGCCCAGCGCAGCCCGGTCCTGTCACTCAATCGGGTAGTTCTCACGCGCAGTAGCCCGATCGGACTAGCAGCGGAGCCGGGATCAGAACATCCAGGGCATCTCCTCGTGACCGAAGTCGTGGAAGTCGCCGAACCGACCGGAGTAGAACGCCAGACCGGCGCCCTCCCGGCAGCGGAGGTTCCGCACGAGCCCGTAGAAGACCCGGTGATCGCCGACGTCGTGCGCGCTGTGCACGTCGCACTCGGCCTGCACCAGGGCGTCCTTGATCATCGGCAGCCCGAACTCGCCGTGCTCGCAGTCCATTCCCTCGAACCGCGCGCCACCGCGGGTGGCGAAGCGGCGGGCGATGGCCTCCTGCCGGGCCCCGAGGATCGAGACGGCGAACCGCCCGGTCCCGGTGACCATGTCGGTGGTCCGCGAGCCCTCGGTGAGCGAGATCAGCAGGATCGCCGGGTCCAGGCAGATCGACGTCAGCGAGCTGATCGTCATGCCGCAGGCCTGGTCCCCGGCCCCGCTGGTCACGATCGCCACCCCGGTGGTGAAGCGGCCCATGCTGGTGCGCATGTCGACCGCGTTCGCCGCTTGGAAAGCTGGCAGGGACATGGCGGACCTACTTGTCGTAGTAGCGGACTTCGAAGGTGACGACGCCCTCGTCGGTGCGCCAGGGGCCGTGCGGCATCCCCGGCGGGCGGCAGGCGTACTGGCCGGCGGAGAACGTCTCGCCGAGCGTCAGGTCGGTGAACGAGCCCTCCAGGATGTACACCTCCTCCCAGAAGTCGTGCTTCTGCACGCCCATCGGCGTCGAGTCGGCGCCGGGCTCGTAGCGCAGGATCCGGGTGGCCACGCCGGACTCCGGGTCCTTGGCGAGGATCCGCTCGGTGATCTTCGGGTCGTCGCCGGGGCAGACCGTGAAGTCGACGTCGCTGACGGGGAAGAACTCGTACTCGGGCTTAGCCATGCTGACCTCTCACATCGTTTCGATCTTGTAGGAACCCAGGAACTGCTCGACGTCTTCGAGCGCCTGCTCGTAGCCGTAGTTCCGGTAGCTGTAAACGCCTTTGACCACGAACGGCGCCCCGGCGTAGAACATCTCGTACTGCTGGTGCCGCCCGGCGAACTCGGATCCGACGATGTCCCAGGCCAGCTTGAAGAGCTTCACGCGCTCTTCCGAGGCGACACCCGGGGACTGCACGTAGTGCTCGATGTCGGCGGCGGTCACCGGGCTCGTGAGGTCGCGGACGCTCGACGGCAGCTGCAGCACGCCGCCGCCGACGAGGTCGCGGAGGATCGCCAGCACCCGCGGGTAGATCTCGGACTGCAACCCCATCGAGCCGTAGAGCGCGCGCTTGCCCGGCAGCCACTGCCCGGCTTCGTCGGGAGCCGCGGTGTACTCGGCGGCGAGCACGGCCGATTCGACGCCGGAGACGAGCGCGCCCAGCTCGCCCAGCTTCTCCTGCACGCTGGGGATCTTGTCCACGCCGTTGACCTGCGTGACGCGGCGGGCGACGCCGGCGATGAACTTCAGCTTGGTGGCGAACCGGATCTGGGCCTGCCAGTTGCCGAGCGCGTGCGCGCCGGTGTCGAAGAACTGGCGGCGCACCCCGGTGGTGTCCCGGTTGACGAAGACGCGCTCCCACGGGATCAGCACGTCGTCGAACACGACCAGCGCGTCCGGTTCGTCGTAGCGGCTGGTGAGCGGGTAGTCGAACGAGCTCGTCGCGGCGGGCGCGTACGGGCGGCGGCAGTACAGCTTGAGCCCCGGCGCGGCGGTGGGGACCACGAAACCGACGGCGAAGTCCTGGTCGTCGGGCCCGAGCGGCTTGATGCAGGACACGAAGATCTCGTCGGCGATCGCCGCGCCGGTGGCGAGCATCTGCGAGCCGCGGACGACGATGCCCTCCTCGGTTTCCCGCACGACGCCGACCTGCAGGTACTCGCCGTCCCAGCCTGATGCCGTGGTGGCGCGGGAGACCTGCGGCGGGATGATCGCGTAGGAGACGTAGAGGTTCTCCTCCAGCAGTCGCCGGTGGAAGGCGGCGACGTTGGCGGAGAAGTCGCGGTCACCGGAGGTGAAGACCTCGGGGTGGGCGGCGAAGGAGGCGAGGAAGGTGCCGACGTGGTCGGGGCTGCGCCCGACCCAGCCGTGGGTGTGCCTCGCCCAGGTCTCGATCGCCTCCCGGCGCAGGCGGAGTTCCTCCTGGCTGCGGGGAATCCCGAAGGCCCGGTTGGCCGTCGCGCCCGTTTCCGGTGCGGTGTACTGCATTCCGTTCGCCGGGTCCGCGGCGATGTCGAAGAGTTCGGCGACGGTGCGGGCCACCGGCGCGAAGGCCGGGTGGGTGGCGACGTCGACCTGCTCGCCGTCGACGAGCACCACGCGCCCGTCGCGCAGCGATGCCAGGTAGTCGGCTCCGGTGCGCATGATCAGTTCCTTCCAGTCGTGCGGTAGGTGTGGGTGAGCTTTCGGCCGTCGGGCAGCGCGAGTTCGAGATCCCACCGGTCGCCGGGGGTGAACTCGCCGCGCAGCAGCGGCAGGGTGCCGGCGAAGCAGATCAGGTCGCCGTCGTCGTCCCCGTGCCGTTCGGCGAAGATGCCGAGCAGCTCGCGCGGGGTGCGCAGGTTCGCGAGCGTGCCGTCCTGGTAGAGCTCGCCGTCGACCCAGCTGCGGGCCCGGCAGGCGTCCCAGTCGAAGTCCGCCCAGTCCGGGATCTCGACGACGACCGGCCCGATCGGCTTGGGGCAGGCGCGCTTGGAGTCGCCGACGTCGACGGTCTCCAGAGCCCGGTCCGTGTGGTCGGATCCGATGCCGAGGAAGTACTTCCCGCCGTGCCGCAGGATGACCGGCTCCACCTCGCCGGAGGTGTTGGTGGCGGTGATCGGGGTGCTCCCGGCGGTGGAGATGGTGTCCGCCGCGACGCGGTAGAACATCGGGACCTGTTCGGGCGGCGCGACGCCGATCGCGGCGAGCTCGTCGATGTGGTGCCGCACGGCCTTCTCGTCCCGTCCGGTGTACCCGGCGACCAGGGCGTGGAAGTCCCGGAACCGCAGCGGTTCGCCGGATTCCAGCCGGTCCAGGACCAGGACGTCCGTGGAGGCGTCGAGCATGGGGTGACCTTTCCGTTGCATGGCGAGGAATTCTGGTGATCGGCCCGATATCGGGCGATCAGCGCGCGGGCTGCGTCATCGAGTGCAGCGTCGTTCGCAGGTGGTCGCGCACCGCCCGGACCGCGGACTCGGCATCCCCGGCGGCCAGCGCGTCGGCGATGGCGCGGTGCTCGATCAGCACCTGCTTCTTGCGGGCCTGGTCGGCCATGACGATGCGCACGCCCATGCGCATCTGCCGTTCCCGCAGCGAGCTGTAGAAGTCGTTCATCAAGGGGTTCCCCGCCGCGCGCATGATCGTCGTGTGGAACTCCAGGTCGTGCGCGATGAAGTCGACCGGGTCGGCGTCCTGCCCCTGGTCCTGCAGGATCCGGTACAGCCTGTCCGGGACCGCTCCGGGTCGCGGCGCGACCTCGTTGACCGACCACTCCTCGACGACGCGGCGGGCCTGCATGACCGCCTCGACGTCGCTGTCCGACAGCGCCGGGATGAACGCTCCCTTGCGCGGCACCCGCCGGATGAAGCCCTCGGCCTGCAACCGGAGCAGGGCCTCCCGGACGGGCGTGCGCGAGATGCCGGACGCCTCCGCGACCTGCGCCTCGGTCAGGAACATCTCCTCGTCGCGAGGCAGCGTGATGATGGTGTTCTTGAGCCACTCGTAGGCCAGCTCGGGTGCCGTGGCCGCGGTGGTTCTCGTGGTGCTCATGAGATTTCCTCCGCCAGGTTCAGCGAACGCGCGCCGCCGGATCTCCCTGCGCCGGCTCGGCCGCGCCGATCTCGGCGAGGTCGACCGACCGGGTTTCGGTGGCGATCAGCGACGCGCCGAGCGAGATGGCGCCCATCACCGCCAGGTAGGCGCCGATGGCGTAGCCGGTGCCGAACGCCGAGTGGAGGGCGATCGCGATGATCGGCGCCAGGGAACCGGCCAGGACCGACGCGAGGTTGTAGGCCAGCGAGACGCCCGAGTACCGGACCTCGGTCGGGAAGAGCTCCGAGAAGAAGGCGCCGATGACCGCGCTGTAGGCGCTGAAGATCAGCAGCCCGCCGACGACGGCGGCGATGACGGCCGCCGGATTCCTGGTGTCCAGCAAGGCGAAGAAGGCGAACGCCCAGCCGATGGTGGCGATCGACGCTCCGATGTAGACGGGCCGGCGGCCGACGCGGTCGGCGAGGATCGCGAACAGCGGGATCGCCGGCAGGGCGACGACCATGCCCACCATCACGGCGTTGAGCCCGGTGGCGCGGTCCATCCCCTGGATCTGCGTGACGTAGGTGATGACGAACAGCGAGAAGATGTAGAACCCGGCGTTCTCCCCGAACCTGGTGAAGGCGGCCAGCAGGATCTGCCGCCAGTAGCCGCGCACGGCCACGCCCAGGGGCATCGGCTCGGGCCCGGCCGTCGCCTGCTCGCGCTTCTGCTCGAACAGCGGGGTTTCCGCGACGTAGAGCCGCAGCACCAGGCCGATCACGACCAGCAGGGCCGACAGCCCGAACGCGATGCGCCAGCCCCACGACAGGAACGCGTCCTCCGGCAGGATCCCGCTGAGGATGGCGAGAACGCCGGCGGCGAGGAGATTTCCCAGCGGCGGGCCCAGATTCGGCCACGCGGACCAGAAGGCGCGGCGCGTCGAATCCCCGTGCTCGGACACGAGCAGCACCGCGCCGCCCCATTCGCCGCCGAGGGCGACGCCCTGCACCAGGCGGAGGACGACGAGAATGATCGGCGCCGCGACGCCGATCGACTCGTACGAGGGCAGGAACGCGATGAGGAACGTCGAGACGCCCATCAGCATCAGGCTGGCGATCAGCGTCGCGCGGCGCCCCTTCACGTCGCCGTAGTGCCCGAGGATCGCCGCCCCGAGCGGGCGGGCGACGAACCCGACGGCGTACGTGGCGAACGCCAGCAGCGTGCCCACCATCGGGTCTTCCGCGGGGAAGAAGAGCTTGTTGAAGACCAGCGCGGCAGCCGTGCCGTAGAGGAAGAAGTCGTACCACTCGACGGCCGTGCCGGCGAGGCTCGATCCGGCGATCACGGGGAGGCTGGTGTGCGTTCTTCGGCTGCTAGAATTTCTGCTGGCAGTTGCCATAGTCGACTCCTGGGTCGAACCGTCGCGATCTGACGTGCTGCGCATCGCCCGTCTACCTGGCCGTAGACGAATTCGACGAGTGCGCAGATGGTGCTGCCCGGCTCGGTGGTTGTTGGCGCAACCGCCGAGCCTTCTTGCTTCACGCCTCGATTTCCGGCTGTGAAGCCCCTCACTTGAACAAGCGGTGTACTAGTTGTATACGACGGTTTCGCGGTCCGCAAGACTCGTCGACGACTTTTATTCCGTGTGCGTCCTAAGGCTCCCGAGAGGGTGTGGTCCGCACACGTCCTTGTACAGGGACGACGGCGGAAGAGGGCCCGTCAGCGCACTTCCACGGTCCGCGCGTCGAGGAGCCGCCGGGTGTGCGCGTCGGGGGCGGCCGCCTGCTCAAGGTCGAGTGGCTGTCCAGGCCCAGGATGGTGAGCACGTCGCCGTAGGCTCACTCCCCGTGGGTCCTATTCCGGCCGCAATATAGTCCGTGCGCGTCCTTGTTCAAGCGGAGGAGAACGAACGGTGCCGACCGAGGCAGACCTCGCCGAAACCCTGGCCGCCGCCATCGGCGGGCTCGGCCCCCTGGCGCGCCGGCTGAACCAGGTGCACACCCGGCTGTGGCACGAGCAGGTGGACCGCGACCTCACCGGACCCCAGTTCACCGTGCTCAGCCTGCTGCACATGCACGGCGACCTGGACCAGGGGGCGCTGGGCGGCCTGGCCCACCTGGACAAGTCCACGGCCGCGCCGCTGCTGGACCGGCTGGAACGGCGGGGCCTGGTGGAGACCGCCAAGGACGACGCCGACAAGCGGCGCAAGCTGGTGCGCCTCACCGACGACGGCCGGGAGCTGGCGGGCCGGCTGGCCCCGGCGGTCATCGCGGTGAGTGACCAGATGCTGTCGGCGCTGACGGACGAGGAGCGCGAGCAGTTCCTCGCCCTGCTGCACCGCCTGGTCCAGCCCCCGGCCGACCAGTAGCCGGGGCTCAGGCCCCGACCCGGCCGGCCGGCTCGCCCCCGATCATCCCGGCCATCGCGAGGATGGCGACCAGCGGCTCCAGCACCCGGACCGGCTCGAACCCGCGCACGAACCGCTCCTCCGCCGGCGCGGCCTCGCTGCCGCTGGCCGACACGAAGTGCAGGGTGCACCGGTCGAAGACGCTGAACGGCGCGAGCGCGGCGTGGTCGCCGCGGCCGTGCAGGAACGCGAAGGCCGAGCTGCTCTCCACGTGCAGCAGCACCGGATCGACCGACGCGAGGGCGGCGTTGCGGTGCCGCAGCCAGTGGTCGATCGGCGGGAGGTAGCGCAGCCGGTCCGCCTTGGTCGCGACGATCGCCGCGGGCAGCCGCTCGAACTCCGGGATCGCCCGGAGCCGGGCCAGCGACATCTCGAACGCCTGGTTGCCGACGCGCTCGGGCGCGGGCTCCAGCCCGTGCACGAAGATCAGGGCGCCGGTGCCGATCAGGAACCGCGCGAGCCGGGAATCGCCGACCGCCTGCAGGTCCTCCCCCGCCACGTCGAAGAGCACCAGCGGCCGGCTGCCTCCCGGCCCGCTGATCAGCAGGATCTCCGCCGGATCGGTCAGGCCCTCCGGCGTGCCCGGCAGCCGCTCGCCGCGTTCGGCCGCCGCCAGGACCTGCTTCCGGTAGCGGTCGTGGCGGTGCAGGTCCAGCGCGGTCGCCGTCAGCCCGTAGGGCGTCAGGCCGCCGCGGTCGACCACCTCCCGCAGCATCGCGGCCAGCAGGTGCGTCTTCCCCGCCGACGGGCGGCCGATCAGCGCCACGACCAGCGGCGGACCGTGGTCGAAGTACGTCGCGGGCAGGAAGTGCTCGGCGACGTCGTCGGACGGGTTGGGGCAGCGGCGGTAGGCGCTGAGGCTGCGGAAGTGCCGCTTCTGCGGGTCGAGCGAGGACGAGTCGTCCTTGACGAACCCGCCGTCCTCGTGGCGCCACAGCTCGTCGTCGGGCAGCGGCGGCGGGTAGGAGTCGAGGCACACCGGGCAGCGGACGAGCACCGGCTGGTCGTCCACTTCGGACTTCGAGGCGCGCCGCCAGGGCAGCCAGGATCGCGCCGGGGCGTCCCGCTCCGCCTGCGCCGCGATCCGTTCCCGCTTGCGCCGCAACAGGTTCTTGTACGCCTCGACGCCCGGGACCAGGGCGCTGCCGGGCGCGAGGACCGGGACGTCCGTCGGCTCGCGGAGCCTGGTCAGCAGGTCCGCCGGCGTCGGGCGGAAGTCCGGCGGGTTGACGAAAACCCCGTCGAGCAGCGTGCTCAGCGCGCCGCCGTCCACGGAGAGGTCCGGGGCCCCGCGCCCGGTGTGCGGGTGCACGGTGCGCCAGAGGGCCAGGCCGGCGTCCCAGACGTCGTCGCGGACGTCGACGCGCCGGTCGTCGGCCGACCGGCGCTGTTCGCCGATCCCGGCGGCGTGCTCGAAGTCGACGAGTTGCACCGTCCTTGTCGCGGAATCCCACCGCAGCGCCCCGAGATCCACCCGCCCGTGGGCGATCCCGGCCACGGCGGCGAGGTGCAGCGCGCGCAGCAGGCCGACCTGCAGCCGGTAGCGGTGCTGCGCCGCGAGCTCGGGCAACAGCCCCTCGACGGGCTCGCCCCGGTAGGGCTCGACGAGGACGAACGGCTCGGCGCCGTCCACGTCGTAGTACCACAGCCTCGGCAGCTCGGGCGGGTAGCTGTCGCGCGGGAACGTCAGGGCGAAGCGGTGCAGCGCCCGGATCTCGCGGTCCAGCGGGCCGAGCAGGCCCGGATGGCCGGATTCGTTGCGGGGCAACCACTTCTGCAGCAGCTGCGGACCGTCTTCCACGGACACCACGCGGGTCGGCAGGCCGCCGCCGGAGACGCCGGCATCGCCGACGACCGTCAGCCGGAGGGTGCGCGGCGTGCCGTCGACTGCGCGGCACCTGACCTCCGTCGTCACTGGAACACCCCCTCGCGGAGCGGGACGAGCCGCAGGGTGCCCGCGATCTCGGCGTCCCCGGTCCACGTGATGGCAGGCCACGGATCTCCGTGCCTGCCAACGCGAACCGCCGCGGGCGCGAACCGCACGAGCTCCGCGCGATCGGCCAGCGCGCTGACCGCGCCGAGCTGCCGGGCGTGGCACAGCTGCGTCATCTCGGCGTCGACGTCGCAGCGGAGCGCCTCGCCGACCGGCGAGCCGTCCCACAGCCGGGCGGCGAGTTCCGCGCGATGGGCGCGTTCGCGGGCGAAGGGCGGCGGCACGAGCAACCCGTACCGCCCCAGGTGCTCGCGGTAGGCGTCGAGCAGCCGCTCGGCCTCCCGCGCGTGTTCCTCGCGCGCCGCGGGCCGATCGGCCTCGATCCCGGCCCAGCACGGGCGGAGCGCGGCGATCGTCAGGTCGACCAGGTCGGTGACGACGACCTCGCACGCCTCCTGGTGGATGTCGCGGTCCGGCGGGCGGTCCGAGCCGTTCTCGCCGGGCTTCCCGGGCGGACCGAGCAGGTCGGCCGCGCGCTCGGCGAGCGCGTCCCGGACCGCGGTCAGGCCGATCGAGACCTGGCGCAGCCCTTCGGCGAACAGCACGCGCCGCGCCGAGGGCCGCCACTCGGCCCGGATCACGCCGTCCACCAGCTGCGCGGCCCGGGCCAGCCGGTCCCGGACGCCGTCGAAGTCGAGCTCGCGCCGCCACTGCCGCACCGATCGCCGCCAGCCGACCCCCATCGTCCAGGCCGACAGCAGCACCGAGAGCACTGCCGCGACCAGACCGAAGACGTCCGGAATTCCCGTGCCCGCGACGAGGAAGACCACCAGCCAGCCGCCGAGCACCGGCAACCCCCAGAACAACGCGGCGGGCGGCGCGGCTTCGGCGAAGCCCTGCTCGCCGGTGGCGGTCGGTTGCCGCGCCTGCAGCAGCAGACCGGCGGCGAACCAGGCCAGGGCCAGCAGCGGGACGAAGAACGCGGCGACGACGCCCAGCGCGGAGGTGCCCAGCGCCGCCAGGCCACCGGCCACCGCGGCCAGCGGCACCGCCAGCGAAAGCGACGGCCACGTCGCGAGCCGCGGCGCGGGACCGGCGAGCGGCGCGAGGTCCGCCAGTTCGGCGATGGCCGCCGCGCAACCCTGCGGTTCCTGGCCGACCCGCCCGGCGTCGAGGTCCGGCAGCAGGCACGCCACCGACCGGTACCGCCCGAGCCATTCCTCGACGAGCCGCCGCGTGCGGTCGCGGATGTCGCGCGGTCGCGCCGGAGCCGGTCCGCGCACCCCGAGCCGCGTGACGACGTCCCGGTCGACGCGTTGTCCCCGCAGGTTCTCGTCGATGCGCTGCAGCTGCTGGGTCGCCTTGTCGTGGAAGTCCTGCACCTCCGCCCGCGCCTCGGCGAGGGCCGGCCCGACGACCGGTCTCGGGCGCCGCTTCGGAAACGGGGCGAGGAAGTGGTCGACGCGGGTCAGCGCGTGGTCGGCCGCGTTGAGTGCCGTGACCGCTCGGGCGTGCGCACCGGCCAGCTCGGCAGTGGGAACCAAGACGTCCTCGGCGGCATCGACCTCGATGGTTTCCCGCACCGCGGCGCGGAATTCGTCGCGCGGCAGCTCCCGGGAACCGACCCGGCCCGCGTCCGGATCGGTGAACCAGGCGATGGCCTCCTCCTGCGCCCGGCGCAGCTCGGCGTCGTGCAGGCTGGTCCGCTCCAGGGCCATGCCCGCGCTGGCCGTGCTGTAGGGCAGGGCGCTGACGGCCTTCACGACGGCGGCGAAGACCGCCGGGTCGGTGAGGGCGTCGATCAGCTGCCCCAGGCCGGAATGCTCGGTTCGGGCGACCGCGCGCACGAGCGGATCCGCCGGTCGCCACCGGATCCCCTCGGAGTGGCCGATCCAGACGGTCGCCGCGCGCTCGACGGGAGCCAGCGACGGCGCGGTCCGGATGCGCACCGCACCGTCGGAGTTCCCGCCGTCGACGGCGACGCAGAGCACGCCCGAAACCGCCGGATTCCCGAGCAACGCCTGGTAGAAGTCGTCGTGGTCGGCGGCGTTCTCCGCGTCGTCGAGCACCAGCACCGCGCCTTCGGCCTGCTCCGCGTCGCACTCGCCGTCGCGCAGGTCGACGACGAGGACGGGGTCGTCGCGGCGGGCGCTCACCGGTCGCCCGCCGGGGACTGGTAGTCGAAGTACTCGGTCATGTCCCGCAGGTTCGCGAACGGCGCCTGCACACCGCGGAACGGCAGTTCCACCGCGGCGGGCAGGGTCCGCGTCCAGAACTCCTCGATCAGGTCGAGCTGCTCGCCCGCGCCGATGCCGGGCCGGTTGCGGATCTCGTCGAGCAGCTGCGCCTCCTTCTCCGGAAGTTGCTGGAACGCGGCGAAAAGCGGCGACGGCGGCGCGGGGTCGCGGTCCACGTTGCGCGGCTTGGTCGCCATGAGCTCCGCGGCGAGGGCGCGGCTGTTGTCGCTGCCGTTGCCGAGCACCCACTCCTCGTAGGCCTGCAGCAGACTCCCCCACGACGAGAGTTCCCGGAACGGCGTCAGCTCCAGGGTCAGCGGCGTGGCATCGGTGTGCCCGGTGTGGATCCGGATCCGCTGCGGGCTGCGGTCCCGACCGGGCGGGTCCACCTCGACGTCGCCGTTCCACATCGCGTTGAGGAGGCTCTGCAGGATCAGCGCGCGGTCGGTCCGGGTGGAGACCAGATAGCCCGGGGTCCTGCCGAGCCGCTGCCGCCAGGACAACCGGTCGTCGGCCCGCTCGTAGCGCCGGGCCTCGGCCGCCAGCTGGACCGCCTCGCGCACCTCGGGCACCTCGGTGATGCCCATGCAGCTGCGGAAGAAGAAGACGACCAGCGAATCGGACTCGTTCGGCCGGAACTCGATCAACGGCGCGTACTCGGACGGCAGCAGGTCGCTTCGCAGGAACGTCTCCACGTCGCTGTCGGGAGCGCTGCCGGGGTAGGAGATGAGCACCTTCAGCTTGCCCTCCCCCGCGGGCTCGTACCCCTTGGGAACCAGCCCGGCGAGCTGCTTGCGGAAGTGCGCGACGGCGTCGTCGTCGATGGTCCGGTCGGCGCGGCCGACCGACGCCATCAGCAGGTCCCGGATCGACGGGACGAGAGCCCGCTCGCCACCGCCGGGCCGGAAGCACTCCGAGACCGCGCCGCGAATCCGTTGCCGTACCAGGTGAACCGCCGCGTCGGGCCGCTCCCGGCCGACGCGGAAGGCGGCGGACCAACCGTCCTCGCCGAGGATCAGCGCGACGATGTCGGCCGCCGTGGGGTTCGCGCCGAGCCGGTCGCGGAAGCGGTCGATCAGGGCGGCGCGAACCCGGCCGTAGAAGCCCTCCAGCCCGCCTTTGCCCGGTGGCTTCAGGTAGGACACCCCGAGCCGGGGCGCGTCGAGGTGCGCGGCGCGCTCGGAGAACTGCCGGCCGTCGGCGGCTATGTGATCCGCGAACTCCTCGGTGATGGCCGCGAGCTGATCGCAGAACGAGCGCCAGCGCGGCTCCCAGACCCGCTCGTTCTTGCGCCACGCATCGTGCCACTGCTGCCGGACCCGCCACCGGTACCAGGCGTCCTGGTCCTCGACCGCCTCCTGGACTGCCGGATCCGTCCAGCGCAGCCGCCGCAGGGCACGCCGCCGCTGGACGCTCTCGGGCTGCGGCGGGTGCAGCCCGAACTCGCCCGGCGAACGCCGGGACTCCTTGCGGTCGTTGAGGACCTTCTCGAAGCCGCCCCGGTCGAGCTTCTCGGGGTAGCCCGGGTCGCCTCGCACGACGCGCCGCAGCCGGAACGGGTCGACCGCGCGCGACAGCTCCTCCGCGGCCTTGATCGGGTCGAAGTCCCGGGCCACCCGGCCGAGGTGCGGGCCGAGCAGGCGCTCGTTTCGCTCCAGGCTCTCCTGCATGGTCCGCGCCCGGGCGTTCAGCGCCTGGATGATCGAGTCGTAGCCGACCGGGACGTCCTCCACGTCGGCGAAGGGCTCCAGCGGCGCGCAGGCCAGGAAGCCCTCCAGCCCCGAGGAGACGTCGAAGCGCTCGATGAGGTCGCGGTTCTGCACCCCGGCCCCGGTGGGCGGCTGCCGCATGTCCCGCACCGCCTCGGCGAGGAGCCGGGAGCTGACCACGTCGGCCAGCACCGCGATCGGAATGCTCAGCGAGGCGACCGCGGACGTCGACACACCACGCCGTCCGATGCCGGTCTCGGCCAACGCCGAGCGGCCGACCGTGTCGTTGATGAAATGCGCGGCGAAGGACTGCTCCCCCTCGGAGCCGGCGCCGATCAGGGTGGTGACCAGCGAAACCATCGAGCGGACCAGGTCCTCGCCGCCCACCCCGTTCTTGGGGCTGCCGAACAGGAACGCGGTCTGCACGGTGGCGGGCTGCAGGCTGACCGGGCGCGGCTCGCCCGGGAACCAGACCGACAGCGGGCCCCGGTCCTGGGCACCGCCGACCTCGTCGCCGGCGTCCTGCGCGTTCTGGTCGTCGATCAGCCGGAACAGGTCGACGAGCGCGGTGGCGGAGTTGAGCACGGCGGCCCGGCCGCCGCCCATTCCCTCCTTGAACGCGGACGGCAAGAGCACCAACGGGTAGATGTTGGCCTTGATGCCCGCCTGCCGCAGGTGCTCGCCGATCAGGTGCAGGTAGTCGTAGAAGATGCCGCTGCCGGTGCCGCCTGCCACCGAGAAGGCGACGAACACGTCGACGGTGCTGCCCAGCTTCCCGCCCAGCTCGTACAGCGCCGCGCCGGAGGCGCTGATCCGCTGCATCGCCGCGGTCACGCCGTGCAGCACGGCGGCGGGCCCGTTGCCCTGGCGCATCGTCTCGAACAACACGGCCCGGCCGACCGTCGGCAGCTGGCCGGCGCCCGCGCTCAGCGGCGCCACCCGGGGGTCGGTGTCCGGCCCGGGCAGCCAGTCGATCTGCCCGTCCAGGGTGATCCGCATGGCCTGGGCGAGTTGCGCGCTGTTGTGGTGGTTCGGCGGCACGAGGTTCGCGATGAGGTGCGTGGTGTGCTGCGCGGCGGCGTGGTGGTCGGAGCTGGGCACCACGTTCGGCAGCACCTTGCTCAGCTCGTCGATGCTGAGGTCCGCGTAGGCGAACTGGAGGCAGGACGGCAGCTGGTAGGGCAGGTAGTCGTGCCCGCGCATGCGCGCGACGAGCTCGGTGCCGTCGGGGCCGCAGAGCGACTCGCGAAGCACCCGCTCCAGCTCGCGGCCGACGCGGCATCCGGTGCCTCCGAGGCCGAGGAACAGCATCGGCTGGTGGATCTTCATGGTGAGGTCCTCACTTCAGAGGTCGTATGGGTCGTAGGACCGCTTCGGTCTCGCCGGAGTTCCACTGCGGACCGGCTCGCCCCGGGCAGGTTTCGCCTTGCGGCGCCGGGCAGGCCGGTCGTGGACGACCAGTTCCACGCCGTCGGCCAGTTCGAGCGAACCGCCCGGGGAGAGGCCGAGCGGTTGCCCCGCCGGGCCGGTCAGCACCGGCCCGCCCGCGGCCCGCCGCACCCGGTAGCGGTCCCCGCCGGAACCGCCGGTGATGCGGGTGTCGGCGGCGCTTTCGCCGCGGTGGACGCCGAAGCGGAACTCCGCCCCGTGCTGGTGCGCCTTGACCGAGTTGCCGGTGGGCTGCCCGTGGCGGCGCAGCTCGACCCGGATGCCGCGGACGTCGCGCTCGGCGTTGCGCCGCCGCCTCCGCAGCAGGGCTGCCCCGACCGCCGCGACGACCGCGGCGAGGAGCAGGATCCAAAGCCACCAAAGGGTTTCCACGAGCGTCGGCGGTGCCACCACGTCGCGCTCGAACACCGGCTCGCGCAGCACCTCGCCGGTGGCCTCGTCCACCAGCCGGATGCGGCCCTGGTTCGAGCCCAGCGCCGTCGCCGGGTCGAAGGTGAGGGTGAAGCCCAGCCGCTGCGAACCCGCCGCCGGCGGCACCACCAGCGTCTCCGGCGAGGCCCGCACCAGCGCGCCCTGGCTGAGGTCGGTCACCTCGAACCGGAGCGTCCGGGGCTGACCGGTCGCGTTGTTGACGTCGACGCTGCCGTTCAGCGAGGTTCCGGCGACGACTTCGCCGCCCGCACCATCGAGGTTCAGCACGGTCCGCACTCCTCCCGATCCGGACGAGACCCGGGTGGGCATGATCTGGTGGTCACCGCTCACGCCGACCCCGGTGATGCCGGCGGCGAAGTCGAGCCGGCCCGTCGCGGTCGCGGGCACGACGAGCCGGCCCCGGTACTCGCCGTCACCGTCCTCATCGGACAGTTCGACCGGCGGGAGCGGCGCGAACCCGTCACCGCTGAGTCCGGCGGTCAACGTCAGGCCCGTCAGCTGCGCCGGGTCCTTGATCGCGGTCCTGGCACCGCGCACCTGCATGAAGAACTCCACCGCCGCCCCCGGGGCGGGGTTCTGCGGCGTGAAGTACGGCATCGCGCGGACCGCGCCCTGGAACACCGTCGTGGCGCCGACTTCCTGCGGCGGCACGCCCGGCGCCGAGGTCAGCCGCACGGTCCAGCGGCCCGGGACCGGGTTGCGGATCCGCAACGCCTCGGCCTCGGTCTCCTGGCCGCTCAGCTCGAAGTAGGAGCCGCCGGGATCCCCGGCCGCCAGTTCGACCCTTTCGCCGTTCGGGTCGAGGTAGTCGACCCGGACTCGCCGGTCGCGCTTGAACACCAGGATGGTGCCTTCGCTGGCGATCGCCGGGACCTCCACCGGCAGATCCACGGTCCCGCCGGAAGGCAGCCGCCCGGGCACCGGCTCCCCGACGCTCGTGCAGCGAGCAGCGCTGGACGCCCGCCCGATGGCGCCCCACAGGTCCGCGGATTGCTTGATCACCGCCGCGTGCGGCTTCTCGGTGCGCAGCCCGCAGCTGTGCTCCGCGGCCCCGGTCGCGAACTGGTCGAGCTGCGCGGGGTCGGCCTGGCCGAACCCCAGCGGCCACACGCTGACCCCGGCCTGCTTCAGCGAGTCCAGCACGCCGCGCAGCCGGAACCGCGCCTCGGCGTTGCGCTCGTCGGAGGTGGTGCCGTAGCCGGGGCTGTCGCTCACGTCCAGCACGCCGTCGGTCAACAGGTAAACGATCTTGGGCTGGTCTTCCCCGCCCGGCGCGCTGAGGGTGCTCAACGCCTGTCGCAGGGCCTCGACGTGGTCGGTGCCGTTGCCCTCCGCCGGGGTGCGCCGGTGGATCCCGCCGACGCATTCGGCGAGGGACTGCCGGTTCTGCGGCGAATCCGTCTTCGTCGGCGCGCAGATCGGGTCGACCGCCGACCGGCCGGGCTCGTTCGCGCTGCCGAACCCGAACACCGACACGGTGGAGTCCCGGGCGGGCTCGCCCTGGACGATCACGCGCGCCGCATCGCGCTCGGCCGCGACGTCGCGCTCCTCCAGGCTCCCGGACTGGTCGACCAGCAGCACGATCTGCACCGGCTTCAGCGCGGGCGGCGCCTCCTGCGCCGACGCGGGCGGCATCGCGGTCAGCGGCATCGCGCCGGCCAGCAGCGCCGCTGCCCAGGCGATCCACCGCCCGGTTGCCGATCGCAATTCAGGCATCCTTTCTCCCGAGGTGTCGAAGGACCGCGTCCCACCAGCGGGAAAGCGGCTCGTGCCAAACCTTCTGCGGGCCGACATCGCCGTAGAGCGTCCACACCGCCCAGCGCGCCGGATGCCCGCCCGGGCCCGCGTGGTGCCGCGCGTGTTCCTCGCGCAGCGCAAGGAAAAGCGCCATGTCGCGCGGGTGGCGGCGCAGCTTCTTCTCGAAGCTGTTCAGCACCCGGGCGGCGACGTCGTCGAGCGCGTCCCAGCGCGCCGCCACCACAGAGGACGCTCCGGCCAGGAACGCAGCGCGGACGAAACCGGTGCGTTCGTCGCGGCCGATGCGCTCGGCCATCCCGGACTCGCACGCGCCCAGCATCAGCGTGCCGGTGCCGACCAGGTTCATGGCCTGGAACTCACGGGCGCTCAGCTGCCCGGATTCGCCCTCGGGCGCCAGGAGGAGGATCGAATCAGGGGCGGAATCCGGCTGGAACAGGCCGTGACCGTCGATGCGGACCTGGCGGTACCCGCCGGGGGCCAGCGCCTCGCGCAGGGCCGCAGGGGTCGCCGCGGCCCGGTCCAGCACCTTGCGGCCGGGTACCTCCTCGGCCGGTTCGAGCGCCTGCTCGTCGACGGTGCCGGGGTCTGCCGCATTCGGTTGCACCAGAAGCATCTGGCGGCCTCGCGTGCCCCGCTGGCCGTGAGCACGCCGACGCAGCGGCCGCCTGATGGACAGGCACGGAAGGTCGGACAACGCGTACTCGGCGCCGAGCAGCTTCCCGGGTTCCCCGGGGCAGGGCAGCAGCGCGAACGGGACCTCCGCTAGATCACCTCCGGCGACCACCGCGATCCGCTCGACGTGCTCGGGCAGCTTCCCGAGCCGGCCGATCCCGAGCAGCCCCTCGACCGCGTTCAACTTCTGACCGAGAAAGGACGTCTCGGCCCTCCCTCGCTTGCGCAGCCGCCCTTCGAGCCGGACGCCGTCGCGCCAGCAGTCCTTCAGCGCGTCGATCGCGTTCGAGAGGCCGATCTTGGTCCTGCCGGGTTCTCCCGAGACCAACGTGTGCCGCACGTGCAACCGGAACAGTCCGCGGCGCCAGATGAACGCGTGGTGGACCCCGTCCGGGGTGGCGTGCAGCATCCAGATCAGCTGCTTGCGGGGAAGCCCGCGCACCGCCCGGCGGATCCAGCGCCACGCCCCGGCCAGGTCGCCGGTGCCGGGCAGGTCGCGCACCGGAGGCTCCTCGCCGGGCAGGATCCGGGGCAGGATCGCCGAGCCCCTGGCGGCTTCCATCGCAATGACCGCCGCGGCCACCGCGTGCTCCTCGCCGCGCTCGATCGCGCGGTCCGCCGCCTCGACCCGCTTGTCGAACTCCGTCGGGTTCGCCAGCAGCATCCGGATCCGGTTCTCGTCGTCCTCCTGCTTCGCCGCCAGCCCCTCCTCCAGCCCGTGCGCCTCGGCCCAGGCCGCCGCCGACCTCGCCAGGTGCTGCTCCCGGTGGGCGGCGTCCAGCTCGCGGAGCAGGTCGTGGGCGTCGCCGGTGCGCCGCAGCGCGCTGATCCGGTCGACCACCGGCGCATCCCGCGTCTCGGCGCTCTCCCGGAAGTGGCGGGCCGCCTGCGCGGCGGTGGTCGCATCGTGGTCGAGCTTGGCGGCCGCGAAGGCGATTTCGCCCGCGGCGAGGTGCCATTCGGCGACGTGCCACCCGGCGGGCTCGGGCGGCGCCTGCTCGGCGAGCAACAACTGCTCCGCCTCGTCCAGCCGCTGCTTGGCCTCGACGTGCCGTTCGGCTTCGGCGAGCCGCCAGGCTGTTTCGGCATAAGCTCGGGCAGCTTGCAGCAGGTGCCCGCCCATCCCGATCACGCTGTAGCCATCGGCATTCGGATCGAGCCGTTGCGCGGCGCTCCGGTTCTCCACCGGCCGCACGGATTGATCGGCCGCCGCGTAGAGCTCGCGCATCAGCCCGTCGTCCACGGGAGCGTGCAGCAGGCGCAGCAGTCGGATCTTCGCGAAGAGGAAGGGAAAACGCATCGCCGGATCCGGCAGGTCGTCGAGCGCGGGTGCCAGCTCGGCGAGCGCCTTCTCGTACCACCCGCCCATTCGCAGCGCTTCCGAGCGAACCATCCTGGCCTGCGGCGAATCGTCGTCGCCGCGCACGGGCTCCGGCGCGGCGCCGCGTTGCAGTTCGACCGCCCTGATGTCGAGCTCCACTGCGGCAACGGCTGCTTCGTCGCCCAGTTCCGCGAACGCCGCGCGAGCCTCCCCGAGGTGGTCCAGCGCTCTGCCGATGTCCCGTCGCTGCGCGGCGGCAAGGCCCCGGAGCCGGTGCAGCTGGGCTTCGTCCGCGCCGCGCATCGGGTGCTCGGCCGCGATCCGCTCGATCTCGTCGACCTCGGCGCCGATCCACGAGTCGTCGCCCAGCACCAGTCGCGTCTCGGCGCACAGCAGCCGGAGTTGGAGGTTTTCCCAATCCCTGCCCAGGTGTTCCTCGCAGCGCTCCAACGCGGTCGCGCTGTCGCCGAGGATGCGCAGCCGGCTCACGTGCTGCATGGCGAGCGTGGTCATCAACTCCGCCGACTCCTCGGCGGCGAGCCGGACCGCCTCCCGGTACGCCAGGTCCATCGCTCGCGCATCGCGCCTCGCGAACGCCTTCCGCGCCGCTTCGATCTCCCGGGCCAACGGCGTCCCGTGGCCCACTGCGTACTTCTCCGGCCAGGTCATGAGGCGCATTCCTCCGCGAGCTTCGGCGGAATCCCGTCGTCCTGACGGCACTGCGTGACGAGCACGACCTGGAAGGAGGGCCTGATGAAGACCGGGGACCGACCGAACGGCCCGGATCCCCAGTCCCCGCCGGCCCCGGGCGGCAGGCCGAACACGATGTCCTGATCGGGGTCGGGCGCAGCGCTGACGGAGCCCATGCCGAGCAACGACCAGGCCCGCTCGTCCTCGGGGACCGGAACCAAGCCGGCTCGCACGGCGGCGTCCGCCTGCGCGAAGGGCACCGCGATCGGCTGCGCGATCTGAACGCTCACCAGATCATCGGGCTCGATCGCCCGGATCTGGTGCGTCGGCCGGTCGGTCGCGGCGTACACGGTAGCGGTGTCGGGCACCTGCCGCTGCAGCTCGCCGTAGGTCATGACGAACGGATCCGGCACGGCCGCCAGCCGCGGCAGGTCGACGCCGGAGAGCTGCGCGGGCCGGTCGACGCCGAGGTAGGTGTGGCCGGGCAACTCCACGACGAGACCCGACGGCGGCGGCTCGGTGGTCTTGGTGACCCAGCCCTCGTTGAAGCGGAACCCGGTCCCGCCCGGCGCGGGGTACCTGAAGAGGAAGCCCGGCGAGTTCTCCAGCCCGTGTTCCGGGGCCTCGCGGTCGCGCTTGACCAGCTCCCGGAAACGGCCGAGCATGCCGAGGTTCACGGAGACGTCGGTCTGCCGCACCCGGCCGGCCTCCGGATGCAGCACGGCCACCGACGCGACCGGCTGTCCCTGCACGTCGACCGCGGTGGAGGTGCCGTGGTCGTCGGACCGGTACCGGGCCTCGAAAGTGCGCGGGCCGTCCTCGCCCCGGAGCCGCGCCTCGCCGAACGGGATCTCCCGGCGCGGCGGGCCTTCGGTCGCCACCGAGGCGCCGTCCGGACCGCGCCGGACGACCCGCGTCAGCCCTTCCGGGGACCCTTCGTCGCCGAGCTGCTTGATCCGCGCCGTCCCGGTGCCCGGGTCGATGGTCGTGGCGGCCGGGTCGATCGGCTCGGCCCGCCGCAACCCCGGCGGCAGCGGGTTCTCGGCCGGCATCCCGCGCCGCTTCAGGGCTCCGCCGAGCGAGACCCCACCGTACACATTGGACAATCCGCAGTCGGTGAACGCGGCCGACGGAACGGTCAGCACGGACTCCGGCCGTCCGGGCAGCGACACGGAAGCAGGCCGGGCGCGCTCGCGCAGTTCGCCGTTCTGCTCGTGCCAGTCCGCGAACCGCAGGCCGGAGCGGATCTCCTCGTCCGGAAGCACCGGCAAGCCGCGCCCGCTCTCGGAAAGCCAGTCGAGCGCCCCCGACCAGCGCATCAGCTCTTCGAGCCGCCAGAACTCGGGCTCGTAGTCGGCGATCTCCGCGTAGTGCCGATCCCACCAGGCCGAGGCCCGGCCCATGCGGTAGGTGGGTTCGGCCTCCCGCCCGTCCGGCCCGTTCGACCGCACGAACAGCCGGGTCGCCTGGGCGCCGACGTCGACGGCCTCGGTCCGGTAGCCGAACGCGCCGTCGGCCTGCCCCAGCCACAACCGAGCGGATTCCCGCGGCGGCGAACGCTCCCCCGCCGGCGGGCAAAGCCCGGGCGGGGTAGGCACTTGCGGGTTCGGGACGAACCCGGGAACCGCCCCGGAGGGCACCCCGGTGCCCACGCCGGCCACCCAGTCCTTCATCACCAGGTCGGAGTAGAAGGCCGTCATGCCGACCTCGGTGCCGGCGATTCCCCCGTCGTAGCGGGCCTCGTTGACGGCCGGGATCCCGCGCAGCACCTCGTACAGCGCCCAAAGCTGGGTCCGGTCCGCGGGCAGGCCCCGCGCGCGCAGCTCATCGGCGGACGGACCGCCGCCGAACAGGTGCTCTTCGGCAAGCCGGGCGAGCTCGGGATCCAGGTTCCCCCCGGCGACCTGACCGACCAGCCCGGGCGCCAGCTCGGGAATCGCGGCGCGGATCTCGTCGACGCCCGAGATATCCTTGGGATCCAAGGAGAATCCCGGCCCCGCTCCGTTCTCCGGCCGATAGCCGCGCTGGAGCACGGAGACGTCCTCCGGGCTGACAGCGCCATCGGGCAGGTCCGGCCAGTCCCAGCCGGCCGCCCAGACCTGCCCGCCCCGCACCTCCAGCCGCGAGAGGTGGTTGGTGCCGGCCAGGAAGTCCTCCAGACCCGCCTGCTGGTCGACCGGCGCCTCGCGGTACCCGTTGGCCGCGCGGAACTCCCCGGTGGGGATCTTGGCCTGGGCGCGCAGCTCGACTTTTTGGTTCTCCGGGCGAATCCGGTACTCGTGCACCTGCACGTCGACCGGATCGGAACCCGCGTCGACGCGGTGCTGGTCGAGGAGGCGGCCCAGGGTCCGGGCCGAGTGCGGATCGTCCGCCGGGGCGAGCAGGTGCAGCGTCCGGCCGTCGAACAGCGAGCGGCCGGGGCCCACGGGCTGCTCGACGAGCCCGTCGAACAACGGATCCCGCAGCGGCGTCGTGTCGTGCATGGCATCGACGATGCGGTCCTGGTCCATGCCCAGCGACGACGCCAGCGCGAGCCTGGCCCAGTCGCGGATCTGCTCCTCGGCCTCGGCCGGGCCGAGCCCGGCCAGCCAGGGCGCGGCCTTCGAGTACGAGACGAGGTGGACGTCCTCCACAACTGATCCCGCCGAGGAGCAGGCGTCGGCCACCAGCAGCGTGAGCGCCATCAGCCACCCGGTGGCGGCGGTGCGCCACCGTCGGCGGGTCGGTTCGGTCATGGCTGCCTTCCGTGATCCGCGGTCCGCAACGGCCTGTGATCGTGCACTGACGGACGGGGAGGGGTCCCCGGCGTCACGTCGCAAGATGGACTCCGTTCGGGGGCGCGTCCGCCGCGGTCGAAGGCGCCGCCCGCTCCGGTCGTCCGTCAGGGGTTGTCGTCAGAGCCACCACGCATGGCGTCGCTCCTTTCCGGTCCGGTCCGGCACGGTCCGCGGGGCGGCCGGGTTCGGCCTTCCCGGGCCGGACGACCGGATGGCGAACCGTCGCGGCGCGGCGGACACACGGCGAGCACGGAGGAAGCTCATGAGCGTCGTCACCTGGGACGGTCACCTGCGTATCGACCACGTCCCGGAGCGCGGCACGGTCGCCGTGACGCTGCTGACCACCGAGCCCGCCTCGGAGGTGGAATTGCGCAGCGGACTCGTCGCCGGGTTCGCGACCTCCGACCCGGAAGGGCCGCCGACGTTCGTCTCGGTCGCGTTGCGGGATGACGGAATTCCGGACGACGTGGCGGAATTGCTGGGGCCGCGCGTGTCGGCGGCGGTCGCCGACGCGGTCGCCACGGGCGGTCGCGGCGGCTGGCTCGAACTCGACCTCGGCGAGGTGGACGGCCTCGCCGAGTCCTGGGCGCCGTACCGGGCGGCGGCGCTGAGCTCGGCGATCCCGGCGCCCCGGGGCACGTTGGGCGCCTGGGCGGGCGAGCTGTGGACGCGGCTCGACCTGGCGGGCTGGGCCGACGCCCTGCGGGGCCCGGAACTGCAGTTCAGATCCGGGAGAACCGGCGGCGAACGCGAGCCGGTCCAGGCGACCTGGCGGTTGCCCGACGAGCTCGCCGCCGCCGTCGGGGTGGATCCCGAGGTCACGTGGGAGATTCGACCGCGCGCTGGGGGTGCGATCGAAATCGACCTGGGCGTTCGTCCCACCGGAGGCGGGGCGAACGCCGTGCTCCAGGCGAGCCTGGACGACGGCTCGCAGCAGTGGCAGACGTTCGAGCCGGATCCGTCCGGCGTCCTGCGCGCCCGGCTCGTCGTGCCCGGCGATCCGGTGGGCGTGCGGTTCCGCTCCGAGAGCCGGAGGTCGGCATGATTTCCCGCGACGAGCTGGTGGCGGCCGCCATCGAGGTGCTCAGCACGATCTACGCGAGCGACCTGCACACCCTGGCCGACAAGTTCGGTTCGCAGTCGGCGCTGCTCGACGCGGCCGTCGACCGGGCCTGGAAAGTGGCCGGGAAGCTGGAGAAGACCGCTGCTCCGGTCGGCTCGGGCGAGTGCGGTGTGCTCGTCGCGTCGTGCCTGACGTGGGGCCGCTGGCATTCCGGCGTGCACGGCAGCACCGGCAACGCGGTGGCGAAGTTCCGCCGCTACCGCAGGTTTCCCGTTCTGCCGTACGACATCCTGGTCCGGGTGGGCCGGGCCGACTCCGACGACGACCGCACCGTCGCACTGCTGGCCCGCACCGTGCGCGTCCGGCGGCTGATGGCCGACGTCCGCCCGGTCGGCGAACCGGAGCTGCTGCTCAACGTGGTCGTGCCGGCGATCGTCGAGGCCCTCGTGGAAATCCCCGGGCAGCAAGAGGTTCCCGACTCCGACGCGGCGGGCGTCGTCCTCGACGTGCTGGAGCACGGGGCCCGGCTCAAGGCCGAGTACCGGGCGGCGGGGCTACCGACTCCGAGCGCGGGAAACACGCTCCCGGTCAACGGCAACGCCGATTTCCTGATCCTCCTCGCCGCCTACCGGGTCGCCATCGCGGCGCGCCGGGGCCTGTCCGGCGCCGACCCGCTCGGCGAGTTGGCGAAAGCGGTGCCCGAGCTGGCGGGCATCCTGAACAAGGCGATGACGCGGCCCGCGGGTTCCGCGACGCGACGCGGGCCCGACGAAGCCGATGCGATGGTGGCGATCGACCAGTTCGCGGTGCACCTCGGCAGCGCCGGACCCGGCGGCCGCGCGGCGGTCAAGCGCGTCGGCGCCGTGCACCGCGTGCTGAACCACCGGCTCCACCTCGACGAGAACTCCGACCAGGTGCCGGTCGACGACCTCGACCAGCGGCCGTCGCCAGGCGGGCGGGATCACGGCGACCGGCTCTCGGACGTCGAGCAGCTGGCCGCGTGGTTCATCGCGAACCTGTTCGCGGGCGCGGAACCCGCCGCCCGGGACCCGCTGCTGGCGTGGCTGCGCAGCAAGCACGGCGAATACCCGAAGACCGGGAGCCTGCCGGTGCTGGTGCGCAGGCTGCGAGTCGCGACCGACCGGCTCACCCGCATCGCGCAGGAGGGACCCGAGCTCGCGACCGCGAGACCGCCCTGGCCGCAGGGGATCACCCCAGGACAGTTCAAGGACCTGACCGCGGAACTGGCCGCGGCCGCCGACCCGTCCGCCGTCGACGGCTGCACCCCGCCCGGCGTCCACCGGTTCGCGCTGGCCGCCTTCCCTCCACTGTGGGCGGACCGGCCGCCCGTCGTCAAAGCGCTCACCGGCAAGCTGGCGGCGGAGCTGACCCCGGGCGACAAGGCGGAGAGCACCGCCAAGGCCCGTGCCAAGGCCGCGATCATCGTCGGGCACGGGGCGCGGGCCCCGATGCAGTTCGTGGAGCGATCCACGCGGCCCCAGGACGAACCGTGCTGCCCGGGCACCGGCCGAGCGGGCTCGCCCAGAGAACCCGTTGCGGCGGACGAGGTCTGCCCGCACCGGCCGTGGGGCGAGACCGGTCTGGTGGAGAACTACCGCTCGCTCGGCGCGGCTGCGGACATCGCGCCGGACGCGGCACGGCGGCAGCTGGAGCGCTACCAAGGCCCCTGGCCCGAACTACTGCTCCGGTAATCGCCTGCCGGCAACGGCTTTCAGCCGATGGCGTCGAGGCGGCGGAGGAGGTCGGCCAGCAGCTCGTAGTGGCTGTAGCTGGCCACGTCGCCGTCGGTAACCCGCCGCACCCAGCCCTCGGCCACCGCGAGCAACCGCCCGGCCCGCTCGGCCTCGCCGGCCTCCGCCACCCCGGTCTCGACGGCCGCGAGCAGCGCGGGCACGGCGAGCAGGCAGAAGTGCGCCGCGGGTTCGGTCGCCCGGGCCAGCAGGTCGGCGGTCTCCCGGTCGTCGAGCGCCTGGCGGATCCAGCCGTACCCGCGCTCCGCCCAACCGGCGGCCTTCTCGTGCTGCCCGGCCTCGGCGGCGCGCCTGCTCAGCGTCGTCGTCGCCCGGGTCGCCACCTGCAACGACTGCCGCAGCGGCAAGAAGCTCTGCGTCCGCTTCCAGTACAGCTCGCGGGCGGGGATGACGGTGTCGGCGAACAGCTCGACGGCGGCGAGCAGATCGCTCTCGTCGTCGGGGTGGGAGGCCAGGTAGGACGCGTAGTTGTGCAGGTGGTGCCCGACGGCCAGCCGGGAGTCCGGGTCGCCGGACCAGTCGCGGGTGATCTGCAGGATGCGCCGGTAGGCGGCCCAGGTGCGGCGCAGCCAGTCGTCGAGTTCAGCGGGCGGCGGCAGCTTCGCGTCGGGGTCGGCGGCGTTGGTCCGCCGCACGACGTTGATCTCGACGTTGGCCGACGAGATCGCCTCGGCCGCAGCGCCCCGATCCACCACGCCTTCCTCGGCCAGCTCGATGCACCGCTCGACCTGGCCCATCAACTCCTCGACCGCGCCGCCCAGTTCGTTGCGCCGGTCGTGGCGCATCGTGTGCACGGTCATGTCGGCCGCGCGGCAGCGCGCGAGGACCGCCAGCGGATCGCCGGCCCCCAGGCACTCGGTCGCGAGCGCCGCCACGTCCGCGAGCAGCGGCACGATCGCAGCCCTGGTCCGCTCCCGCTCCTCGGCGTCGAACTGCACCTGCCGCAGCACGGTGAGCAGCCCGATCAGCACCGCCCGCCGCGCGAGCACCGGGAGCCCGGCCAGCTCGGCCGCCGCCGGGATGCGCGGCAGCACCCCCGGCCCGCTGCCCGGGGCGAGCAGGTGCCCGACCTGTTCGACGTAGCGGTCGACCTGCTCGGTGGGCGGCACGAGCGCCTCCACCACGAGCTGGCCGGGACAGCGCTCGCTCAGCCACAGGTGGCTGGAACTGCGCCGCGTTCCGATGGCCATGAGCTCGCGCAGCAGCCGGTCCACCACCTCGCCGGGCACGTCGGCGCCGAGCAGCCGCGCGGTGCGGTCGGCCAGTTCGAGGTCGCGGGGCCGCGACGAGGTGCCCGCGCCGCCGTCGACGTGCGGCCCGCCGACCTCGCAGCGGGTGAGCGGCAGCTCGGCGGAACCGCCGGCGAGCGGCAGGAACCAGTCGACGAGCAGCTCGCGCTGGATGGTGCGGGCCCGGATCGCCGCGGCGACCAGGGCCGGTTGCGTCCGGAAGGCTTCGAGGACCAGCGCGGCCCACGCGGCGAGGCGCGAACGAGCCGGCAGCTCCGACCCGTCGGCGGCGACGAGCAGTCCCATCCCGGACTCGACCGCGCGGACGACCGGGTCCAGCAGCCGGTTCGTCGCGGTGAGCACGACCGCCGCCTTCGTGTCGGGCCCGAAGCGGTTCAGCGTGGCGTTCGGGATCTCGTTCGGCAGCGACCCGCCCGGGCCGGTCACGGCGACGCGGTCGACGATGGCCCACGAGCCGGGTTCCGCGGCCGGGGCCCCGGCCGCGCGGCCGCGGGCTCGCAGCGGGGCTCCGCGCGCGATCTCCGACAGCGTGATCTTGTTGTAGTCGGACACCCAGGTCCGGGGGCCGAACGGGCCGTTCTCCCACGGCACGCCGAACAGCGGCGCGAGCTTGCGCGCGAGTCTCGCCGGGACGATCTCGGACCTCGCCTCCGGGATATCCGGCACCTCGGCGGGCAGCAGGCCCATTCACCCCTCCTCGACTCACGCGACATCCGCATCGTATGTCGCCCCATTTTAATCGAAAAAACCCGTGACGAAACTTTTTGTGTTCTCGTAAAATTACGGGACATGACGACAGTGCTTCCAGACCTTCGCCCCGGCGGCGGCCGGTCGCAGCAGGCGGTCGGCATGCCCGAGCTGCTGGAGGTGATCTGGCACGAGACGCGCGCGAGCCGCGCGGCGATCCACCGCGCCCGGCCCGACACCCGCTGCGACCTGCGGATCAGCGCTTCCGCCCCGGACCGGGAGCTGATCGGCACGATCCTGCTGGACGGCGACTGCGCCTGCCGCGACCTCCTCGTCGACATGCTCGTGGAATGCGACCGGCACCTGTCCGACCGGGCGGGCCGGCTCGCGAACCCGCTGGGCGCCGCGCGCGTGCACGTGCGCAAGAAGGCCGTGCACGACTGGATCCGGCGGCGCCGGACCGAGGTCGGCGCGCAGGCCCGGGTCGACCGGATCCGCACTTCGGCGCTGGCGCTCGGCCTGCCCGACGAGTTCCACCGCGCCCTGCTGGAATACCTGGCCGACGAGGCGGGCGTGATGGCGCCGCTGGACAGCGAGGACGCCCTGCACCGCAGGCTCGCCACCCGCTGCGCGGCCGAGTTCGGCGGCGCGGCGGAGCACTACCGCGCACGGGTCGCGGCCGGCATCACCCTCGTCGAGCGGCACTGCCGCTCCGGCACCAGGGTCAACGCGGGCACCGCCGCCGAGCCGGACAAGGTGACCTGGTGGGAGCGCTACATCGAGCGCCCGATGGGCCGCAGGCCGCGACGCACCGACAAGCCGCTCGCCACCGCCGCCCCGGAGTGCGGCGACGGAACGCACCAGCTGCCCGAGCCCGCCTGTGCCGACGCCGCGAACTTCGACGCCCAGGTCGTCGCGGTCCTGGTCGCCGCCCTCCGCCGCCAGCCCGTCGCCCCCGACGCGGCCTTGCGCGCCGGGCTCGACGACCTGGTCTCGCAGGGCCTGCTGCCGCAGCGGTGCGCCGTCGAGCTGTGCGCCGACTGCAACCGCTTCGCCTTAGCAGCCAAGGAATTGTCCGCGCTGAGCTGACGCTTCGCCCCCTTCCTGAAGCATTCGAACGGCGAAAGGGGCGAAGATGCACCGAGGTCTGCCGCGGCTCTCCCGGCGGGAGGGCGGAAGGACCGTTCAGGGCCGGAGGGCGGTGGTCGTCCTGACGTTCACCGGGAACATCGGCACGATCTCCGCGGCGATCGGCGCGGCGGCGAACACGCCGATGCTGGTGCAGGTGCTGCTGGTGCTGGCATTCACCGCGGTAGTGGGCCTGCTCGCCTACGGGGCGGGCCGCAGCCGGCACCGCGCCGGACCGGCGGCGCGTCGCGTCCTGCACCTGCGCATCGGGCGCGGCCGCGACGATCTGCCCGAATGACCCGCGAAACCCTTGTCCGGCAACATGATTCGTCCCACTCCGAGGCCGGGACGGCCCGGCGGGCTACGGCCGCTCGCCCGGAACGTCGCGCCGCAGGATCACGATCCCGCGGTCCAGGTCGACGTCCTGGCTCGGCGGCGCGCCCTGGGCTTCGTCGTCGCGCATCATCGACATCGAGTCCCGGTGGTCCAGCTCCATCCGCTTCGTCCCGTAGAGGAAGGCCGTGACCTCGTCGACGCAAGCGCCGGACAGCGGGGTGCCGGAGCGCTTCCGGCGCCGCTTCTGCAGCAGCTCGTACCCCCCGACCGCGACGACCAGCAGCACGCCGCCCGGGATGGTCCACAACAGTGCTGCCTCCACCGAGTCCACGCAATGCGAACGATCCGGCAACGGCGCGTGTTCCCGCTGGCCGATCAGCTGTCCGCGAGATGCGCTGCCAGTTCGAGGTTCGCCACGGCCTCGGCGGGAGTGCGCCGGCCGTGCCCGCAGGCCGCCGCGACCCCGGCGACGCGGTGACCGAGCGCGGCCTCCGCCAGCGACAGCGCTTTCGCCGACAACTCGGGTTGCCGCTCGTCCACGCAACCGGCGATCACCTCGATGCCGCGAACGAGCCCGCGGAGCGGGGCGTAGGCGGCGGTGTCCGCTAGCGGCGGCTGGTCGCCGTGGGCCATCGGGATGTGGACGGCCGGCATCCGGCGGCCGAAGACGCGCAGGCGCGCGGCCAGCGCGTTGATCACCAGCACCGCCGGCCCGAGGTCCTCGGGGCCGAACAGCGACACGTGCCCGAGATCGCCGTGGCAGAGGTGCAACGTCCACCGCGCGCTGCTCGGCGCCGAAACGATCACGCGCGCGAGCTGGAACGCCAGCAGGTGCGCGAGCACCGGTCGCACCGGTTCCGGCGCGCGGTGCAGGGCGTAGAGGACCGCCGGGGATTCCAGCTGCAGCGCCACTTCGTCCGTCCCGTGGCGCTGCGCGACGGCGGCGACCTCGGCGGAGATCATCCGCTCGAAGAGCGGGAAGTACCGCAGCACCCGCATCGGGGCGCCGAACGTGAACAGCGCGAGGTCCAGCGGCGACGGCACGCTGACCTGCACCGGCGGCAGCGGTCCGGTCCCGGTGTCCAGCTCCCGCCGGGACGCGACCGCCGGGGAGACCTCCGCCAGGCGGCCCAGCTCGACGTCCTCGACCGTCAGCCGGTGCCCCTGCCGCACCCGGTAGAGCGGCATGTCCGCGTAGCTCGCGCACTCGCCCGACCGGACCACCTCGAACGCGGGGACCTGCGCCCGCGACATCAGGAAGCGGACGATCCAGCGCGGATCGGCCTCGCACGGCACCGCGCTCAGCCGGGCACCGGCGGAGTGGTCGAGCACCCACCGCATCCGCGTCCGCGGGTCGGGGTCGAGGCCGTTCGGCAGCGAGCCCACCAGGTGCACGAAGCGCGGCGGGGCGGTTCGCAGGCCGGCGGCGCGGGCCTGCGGTGCGGGATCGAGTCGCGAAGTCATCTGGGACCTCCGTGCGTTCTGCGCGGCGAGCGGCCGGCTCGGGAATGGTGATCGGCGACGATCGGGCCGTTGCGGCTGTGGCACGGCGCCCGGTTCACGACCGGGAGTGCCTCGAAGATCAACGGGAACGTCCGGTCCGGCACCGCTTGCGGGCGACCGGCTTCCGGCGAATCGTTGTGGTGGAACTATTCGATGATCGCATCGCGCCGCCCCGGATGTCGGGCACCGCCGGGGGAACCGGCCGCAAACCATCCGGTCCGGTGACGGGCGCATCGGCACCGAGCACTCGACGAATGGGCGACGCACCACAGTGGACTGATCAACTTTAGAATCTACAGTGGACGGCCGAACCCCGGACCGAAAGGCGGCTGGCGATGGGACTGATCGAGGCGGTCGGCCTGGTGCTGCACCCCGCGCGGCGCTGCCCCGACGTGATCGGGACGATCGCGACCTGGGCGCGCGGCAGGGACATCGAGGTGCTCGGCACCCCGGCGGAAGTCGCCGGCTACGACCGGCCGATCACCGCCCTGCCGCCCGCGCAGCTGGCCCGGCGCGCGAACCTCCTCGTCAGCCTCGGCGGCGACGGCACCATGCTCCGGGCCCTGCGGCTGGGCTGCGAGCACCGGACCCCGGTGCTCGGCGTGAACCTCGGGCGGCTCGGCTTCCTCGCCGAGATCGACGTGCCCGAGCTGGACGAGGCGCTGTGCGCCATCGACGAGGACCGGTTCACCGTCGAGACCCGCTCCGGGCTGCGGATCAGCACCGCCGACCGCGAGGTGGTCGCGTTCAACGACATCGCGCTGGTGCGGGTGCCCGGCCACGGCATGGCCCTGGTCGAGGTGCAGGTGGAGGGGCATCCCTTCGTCGGCTACGCCGCGGACGCCGTCGTCGTCGCGACGCCCACCGGCTCCACCGCCTACAGCTTCTCCGCCGGCGGCCCGATCATCTCCCCCGGCGTCGAAGGCCTGCTGGTCACGCCGGTGGCGCCGCACTCGGTCTTCAACCGCGCGCTCTTCCTGTCCCACCGGGAGGAGCTCGCGCTGCGCGTCCTGCCCACCAGCAGCGAGCTGGGCGTGGAGGTGGACGGGCAGCTGGTCGCGCACCGGTCGGCGGGCACGGTCCTGGACATCGCCGTCGAACCCGCCGCCGCCCGGGTGGTGCGGCTCGGCCGCACCACGTACTACCAGCGCGTGCAGCGCAAGCTCCACCTCACCGGCTCGGCGGCCGAAACCACCTGAGCCGCGCCGGCACCGGTCAGGAGCTGGCCTTCCGGGCCTTCTGGTTGGCGTGCTTGCGGGCCGCGAAGCGGTGCGCCTCGTCGAGCAACCGCCGCACCTCGTCGGCGGTCTCCGGCCCCGGGTTCACCACGCACACCCAGTACTGGGAGGCGTAGTGCGGGTGCGGCATCACCTGGTCTCGCGCCGCGTAGTCGAACTCCGTGACGAGCACGCCGCTTTCGTCGCGGGTCGTGGGCGCCGGGCCGAACCGCTTCGTGTAGGAGTCCTTGGTCAGGCCGATGTTGATCCGGTAGGCGCCCGGGTGGTCGAGGTCGGAGACCGCCTCGTAGTGGTCGCCGGTCACGATCGTCGCGAACGGCAGCCAGCGGTCGTCGGGGAGATCGCCGTCCGGGTCGTGGACGAAGAACGCGTCCCCGGCGTGCTCGACGGCTCGGACCCCGTCGAAGGTCTCCTCGATGTATCGCTTCGCGTCGGTGGCGTCCACCGGCAACCTCCTCGTTCTCACCGGTCTCGGTCCTTCAAGTTTCTCATTGAAGATGCTTTTTAGACTTTTCCGAGAAACACCTGGCGAATCCGGAGCTCGACGCCGGAGAACCTTCAAATCGCGGTTCACGACCCGCGGGTGCCGGACCGGGCCGCGCCGGGCCGGTGGTAGTTGTTGCTCATGCACGCACCGGAAGTGATGCTGGGGATCGACGTCGGGACGACGGCCGTCAAGGTCGCCGCCTTCGGCCTGGACGGGACGCCGGTCGCCGCGCACACCGCGGGCTACCCGATCGCCCGGCCGCGGCCGGGCTGGGCCGAGCAGGACCCGCTCGACTGGTGGCGCGGTTGCGAGGCCGGCATCCACGCCGTCCTCGCCGGGCTCCCGGCGGGCGCGGTGCGGTCCGTCGGCGTCGTCAGCCAGGTGAACACCCACGTCTTCGCCGACGAACAGCTGCGCCCGCTGGCACCGGCGATCATCTGGCAGGACCAGCGCTGCGCCGAGATCGCCCGCGAGCTCGACGCGCGGTTCACCCCGGCGGAGAAGACCCGGATCTGGGGCGGGCCGATCGTGCTCGACGCATCGTTCGTCGGGGCCCGCGCGGAGTGGTTCGCGCGCGCCGAACCGGCGAAGTGGGCCCGCACCCGGTGGGTGCTCAGCCCCAAGGACTTCGTGATCGCGAAGCTCACCGGCCGGCTGGCGACCGACCAGCTCTCCGGGGTCCGCGTGGCCGGCGCCGCCGGGTACCTGCCGGAAGCCGTCGGGGTCGTCGACGGGCTCGCCGAGAAGCTGCCGGAGATCCTCGAACCCGAGGCCCCGGTCGGTCGCGCGACCCATCCCGCGCTGGGCGCGGCCGAGGTCGCGGTCGCCACGATGGACGCGTTCAGCGCCGTCTTCGGCAGCCGCACGACCGAGGCCGGGCGCGGCATGGTGCTGTGCGGGACGTCTCTGGTGGTCGCCGGCGCGTCGCACGAGTCGGTGCCGGTCGGGGAAATCGTCACGTTCCCGCCCCGGAACGGGCTTTTCGTGCACGCGGGACCGACGCAGGCCGCGGGCGACGCGCTGCGCTGGTGGGGCGAGGTCGCGGGCCTGAGCATCGAGGAGGTGCTCGCCGCCGCGGCGACCGGAACCCCGGGAGTGGTCTTCACGCCGCACCTGATGGGCGAGCGCGCCCCGCTGTGGGATTCCGACGTGCGAGGCAGCTTCTTCGGGCTGAGCTCGGCGACGTCGACGGCCGACATGTCCCTCGCGGTCCTGCAGGGCGTGGCGATGTCCGGCAGGCATGTGCTCGACGCGGTGGAGCGGGCCTGCGGAAACCCGCTGTCGTCGCTGACCTTCTCCGGCGGCGGCGCGCGAAGCGACCTGTGGACGCAGATCCACGCGGACGTCTTCCAGCGCCCCGTCGAGCGGCTGCGGGTGCACGACAGCGCCGTGCTCGGCGCGGCCCTGCTCGGCGCCGTCGGCGCGGGCATCTACCCGGACATCGAGACCGCGGCCGCCGAAACCGTCGCGGTGGACCGCGTCTTCGACCCCGCACCCGGCGCCGACCGCCTCGCTCCCCTGTACGAGGCGTACCGCAGCTCGCACGCGGCCCTGCGCGATCTCCACGGCCACCTCGCGGAATGGCGAGCCGCGAACGCCTGAGGACCGGGCCTGTCACAACTCGGGGCGCTCCCACGTCCTATCGGCGAAAGCAGCCGTCCCCCGACCGAACAGGGAGCGAACATGATCGAACCGTGGTGGCCGCTGGCCGTGCTGGCCGTCGTCCAGTTCGGCGATGCACTCCTGTGCGTCAAGCCCGTCGCCTTCGTCCGCCAGTGCCTCGTCGACGTCGGCTTCCCCGAGCGGTTCTGGTGGCTGCTCCCGACGCTGAAGGTCGCGGCCACCGCGGGGCTGGTCATCGGCATCTGGTTCCGCCCGCTGGCGATCCTGACCTGCGCGGCCCTGGTGCTGTACTTCCTGATCGCGTTCACCTCGCACGTCCGCGCGAAGGACTTCGGCCGGAACCTGTTCCTCAACTGCACCGGCATGCTCGTCGCCTGCGGCGCGGCCCTGGCCTTCAGCATCGTCGCCTGACCACGCCCGGGGGGCCGGCGCGGATCGGCCACTGATCCGCGCCGGCGCGGAGTTGCGCGGCCCCGGCACCGGAAAAGCGTTGCCGCGCAACCGGATCACCGGGCTGCTCAGGCCCGTCGCAGTGCGTCCGCGTCCTCGAAGGTGAGCGCCTGGTAGATCGCGGAGAGGAGCTTGAACGCCTCGCCGTGGCAGGTGCTCCCGCCGCACGGCGCGCCCTCGTCCTCGCGATCGGCGCCGGTAGAGGGGCGGACGGACGTGGCCACGGACGCGATGATGCTGTTGCAGAGCGTCGCGAGCCTCCTGTGCTGCTCCTCCGGCGAGAGGGAAGCGAGCGCGCCGAAGAGCGCCTTGGCCGCCTCCCCGGGGCCGAGGCCGCTTTCGTGTTCGGGGAAACGGATGTTGAACAGCGGAACTTCCCCGCCGGTCCGGAGCTTCGCCGGGTCCGGTTCCACCCTGAGCTGGCCGACGAGACCGGTGAGCGTGATGCTCCCCGCCTCCACGGTCTCCCCCACGCTCGTTCGCAGCGCTTCCTCCAGGTTCGGAAGCTTGGGTGCCATCTCTTGCTCCTCGGTAACGGCTTTCGCGGTTCGGGTGCGCGCACCCGAACCGACCGTACGAACGCGGCAACGCCCACGCAGGCCGAAAGCGGACGCCTCCCCCCTCTGCCGACGAAGATCACCGGCACGTTTGATGATCAGCACCGCGGGCCAACCACGGGAGGTGGACGGTTCGGGGCGGGGCGATGTCGCGGGGTCGGTTCCGCGCGGCCTGCGCGTCGCCGCCGCCGTGGGATGGCGGCTGCTGGTGCTGGTGGCCGTCGTCTGGGCGTTGTGGCAGGCGTTCAGCCTGCTCTACGGCGAAGTCATGTCGGTGGCGGTGGCGGCGCTGCTGGCCGCGTTGATGTCACCGGCGGTGCGCTGGCTGGTCCGCAGAGGGCTGAACCGCACGCTCGCGACCACCGCGGTGCTCGTCGGTGGGCTCGCCGCGCTCGGCGCCGTGCTGGCCGTGGTGATCAACACGCTGGTCGCGGGGCTGGCCGGGCTGAGCGAGCAGCTGGTGGCCAGCTTCCAGCAGATCCACACGTGGCTGATCCGGGGGCCGCTGAGCCTGAGCCAGCAGGAGCTCAACCAGGTCTTCCAACAGCTTTCGGAGGCGCTGCGGATCGACCGCGGCGGCCTGCCGACCACCGCGCTGGCGACCACTGGCACCCTGCTGCGGTTCCTCGCCGGCGTGCTGCTCGGCCTGTTCACCCTGTTCTTCTTCCTCCGCGACGGCGACTCGATCTGGCGGTTCCTGGTGCGGGTCACGATGCCGCGCGCGATCCGGTTCCGGGTGCGCACCGCGGGCGAAGACGGGTTCACCACGCTGGTCGCCTACGTCCGCGCGACCGCGGCGGTGGCGTTCATCGATGCCGCCCTGATCGGCATCGGGGCCACCGCGCTCGGCGTGCCGCTGCCGTTCGTGCTGGCAGTGCTGATCTTCCTCGGCGCCTTCGTGCCCTACATCGGCGCGGTCGTCACCGGCGGCCTGGCGGTGCTGGTCGCGCTGGCCGCCAACGGCGTGATCACCGCGCTGATCCTGCTCGCCGTGGTCGTCTGCGTGATGCAGCTGGAGGGGCACGTGCTGCAGCCGCTGCTGCTCGGGCACGCCGTGCGGCTGCACCCGCTGGCCGTCGTGCTCAGCGTGACCGCCGGTTTCACCCTCGCCGGCGTCGGCGGCGCGGTCCTGGCGGTGCCGCTGGTCGCCACGGCGAACACCGTCATCCGCGCCCTGCACGAACAGGCGCGGACGCCCCCGGAGCACGGCGGCAACGGCCACCACCAGCCGTGACGCAGGAATGATCACCGCGCGGAACGGGTACTGCCGGTGCACGCCCGAAGTTGTGTGGAGGGACGCCGAACGATGCATACCGAACCCGTGCACGCGCCGGACCTGTCGCAACGATCCACCGCGCGGCTCGTCCGCGACGTCGGCGAGCAGCTCGCGCGCCTGGTCCGCACCGAAGTGCGGCTGGCGCAGATCGAGTTGCGCAGCAAGGGCAAGCAGGCAGGCATGGGGGCGGCGCTGATGAGCGCCGGAGGCGTGCTGGGACTGCTCGGCGGCGCCATGCTCATCGCGACCGTGGTGCTCGCGCTGGACATCGTGCTCCCCGCCTGGCTCGCCGCCCTCATCGTGGCGGTGGCGCTGCTGGCGCTCGCGGGTGTCGCGGCGCTGGTGGGGCGATCGCGGCTGAAGCGCTCTTCGGGCGCGCTGCCGGACTCCCTGGAGTCGATCAAGCAGGACTACCGCGATCTGGGCAAGGCGCTCAAGCGATGACCAGACGTCGCGAGGAGGAGCAGGAGCTCGCCGGGCTCCAGGCCGAGCACGACCTGACCCTCCACGAACTGGGCAACACCCTCGACGAGCTCGTGCACCGCGCGGACATCCGCGGCCGGTCGAAACGGGCCCTGAACGATGCCATCGCATGCGCGGGCGACCGCGCGGCTCGACTGGCGAACGGAACCGCGAAGCCCTTGCTGGCGATCGCACTCGTCGCCGTGGGCGTGATCGTCTACGCGATGACCAGGATGCTCCGCAGGCCGGGGCGGTAGTGCCGGGTCAGATCCGGACGACGTCGGCGGAGACGAGGCCGGTCGTGCCGAGCTGGCGCCGCGGCCGCCGGGTCCCCCACGGGCCGCGGATCGCGATCCGGTCGCTCGGCACCGGGCAGGCGCGGCGGCCTTCGACCGGCCGGTGAAGCACGACGTCGTTGCCGGACGTGGCGTGACTGGGCACAATCCTCACCCCGAGAATGGTGGTTGCGGCTCAAGAACGCGGCGCTCGGACAGGCGCTGCTTTAACCATTGTGCAACACGAGGCCGTTGTGGTAACGCCCGGCCCGCACACCCGACGCCATCAGGTGTTATCGACACGGAGAGCTACCGCGCGCAGCGATAGCCGGAAGGCGGTTCGATGAAGATCGTTTCGTTGGAGACCTTTTCGGTCGCGCCCCGCTGGCTGTTCCTGGCCGTGCGCACCGACGAGGGCATCACCGGCTGGGGCGAGCCGGTCGTGGAGGGCCGCTCCGCGACGGTCGCCACCGCCGTCGAAGAACTCTCCGACCACCTCCTCGGCCAGGACCCGTTCCGCATCGAGGACCACTGGCAGGTCATGACCAGGGGCGGCTTCTACCGGGGCGGGCCCATCCTGTCCAGCGCGGTGGCCGGCATCGACCAGGCGCTGTGGGACATCAAGGGCAAGGCGCTCGGCGTGCCCGTCCACGAGCTGCTCGGCGGCGCGGTGCGCGACCGCGTCCGCACCTACTCGTGGATCGCCGGGGACGAGCCGGACCGGGTCGCCGACCACGCCCGGGAACGCATGCAGGAGGGCTTCGACGCGGTCAAGATGAACGGCACCGGCAGGGTGCGCGCGCTGGAGTCCAAGGCCGAGCTCGACCTCCTGGTGGGGCGCGTCGCCGCGGTGCGGGAGGCGATCGGCGACCGCGCCGACATCGCCCTCGACTTCCACGGCCGGGTCTCCCCCGCGCTCGCCCGCGAGGCCTGCCGGCTGCTGGAACCGCTGCACCCGCTGTTCGTGGAAGAACCGATCGTGCCGGAGCTGACCGCCGACTTCGGGCGGATCTGCGCGTCCACCACCGTGCCGATCGCCACCGGCGAGCGGCTGTACTCGCGGTGGGACTTCCGCGACGTGCTCGGCTCGGGCATCGCGGTCGCGCAGCCGGACCTGTCGCACGCGGGCGGGATCTCCGAGGTCCGCCGCATCGCGGCGATGGCGGAGGCGCACGGCGTGTCCCTGGCCCCGCACTGCCCGCTGGGGCCGATCGCGTTCGCGGCATCGCTGCAGATCGACTTCGCCTGCCCGAACGCGCTGATCCAGGAGACCAGCCTCGGCATCCACTACAACACCGGCTCGGACCTGCTGGACTACCTCGTCGACGCGAGCGTCTTCGACTTCCACGACAGCCACGTCGACCGGCTCACCGGCCCGGGCCTGGGCATCGAGGTCGACGAGGCGGCGGTGCGCCGAGCCGCGGAAATCGGACAGCGCTGGCGAAACCCGTTGTGGCGCAACGAGGACGGCTCCCTAGCGGAGTGGTGATCGACCAGCACGGCAAGCCTTTTTCATTGCTGCGAAATCCGAAAAGCCGAATGATCCTCAGTGGACTGAACAACTCGCGCGCCCCGGGACGCGGATGGTCACGATGCCCCGACCGCGCCCTTTTCAGCGTCTGGGGGACAAAGCACGCAGCCCGAACGGGGCACGATCGACCACAGCCCGAAACACGGCGGCCGGGGGTGACACACATTGGGGGCGCAGGCCCTGCTGGACACCCGGATGCAAGGCAAGTTCCCAGTCGCACCACCCCTTTCAAGCAATGAGGAGATTGAGAATGCGCACCACCGCCAAGCTCGTCCTTGCCGCCGCCGCAGCCACCGGCCTCCTGCTGGGTGCCCAGGGGCTCGCCAGCGCCGACGAGAACCCCTTCTGGCAGCAGCCCGAGCAGCAGGAGCAGCAGCAGCCGCAGCAAGAGCAGCAGCCGCAGCAACAGCAGCAGCCGCAGCAGGAGAACGCCTCGAACGACGACAACCAGGGCGCCCAGAACGAAGCCCAGCAGGACATCAGCCCGTCGGCTTGGGCGCTTTGGGGTGCCTGGGAGCAGTGACCTCGGCGTGATCACGACCTGATTCGCACCGGAAAACCTTCGAGGGGCGCCGCGCACCGGCGCCCCTCGAAGGCTGTCGCGGGGAGGTCAGGCGAGGCGTTGCAGGCGGATCGGCAGGCCGTCGGTCGGCATCGGGCCGGTCCCGTAGCGCATCCGCGGCTCGTACCCGGCCGGGACGGTCCACCGGAACCGCAGCAGCAGCTGGTGCATGATCGCCTTGAGCTCCATGCCGCCGAAGTGCATTCCGATGCACTTGTGCACGCCGCCGCCGAACGGTGCCCACGCGTAGCGGTGCACCTTGTCCTCCCGGCGGTGCTCGGCGAAGCGCTCGGGATCGAACTCATCCGGCGCGGGCCACCACTGCGGCATCCGCTGCGTCGCGTACAGCTGGGCGACCACCCTGGTGCCCGCCGGGATGTAGTGGCCGAGGATCTCGGTGTCCGCGACCGCCTGCCGGAACAGCCCGCCCACCGGGGCGTTGAGCCGCATGACCTCCTTCAGCACCATGTCCAGCAGCGGAAGCCCGTCCGGATCGGGCCGGTCGATGGCCGGTTCCCCCAGCGCGCGGGCCTCGGCGCGGAGCCGCTCCTGCCACTCGGGATGCCTGCCGAGGTAGTAGGCCGCCATCGCGAGCGTGATCGTGCTGGTGTCGTGCGCCGCCATCAGCACGAAGATCATGTGGTTCACGACGTCGTCGTCGGAGTACCGCTCGCCGTCGTCGGTCTCGGCCCGGCACAGCACGCTGAACAGATCGCTGCCCGTTCCGGCGCGCTTGGCGGGGATGCGCTCCCGGAAGTACTCCTCCAGCAGCCGCCGCCCGCGCAGCCCGCGCGCCCAGGTGCCACCCGGCACGTCGGCGCGCACGATCGCCTGACCGCCGTGCACGGCCGCCACGAACGCCCCGGCGATCCGGTCCGCGTCGGTGCCGGGGCGTTCGCCGACGAACACCTCGGTGGCCAGGTCCAGCGTGAGCCGCTTCGCCGCGGTGTACACCGGGAACCGGTCGCCCGGCCGCCACCGCGCCAGGCCGCGCTCGATGGCCGGCGTCATCGCGCCGAGGTAGTCGGCGAGGCGTTCGCGGGTGAACGCCTGCTGCATGATCCGGCGGTGGTGCAGGTGCTCCTCGAAGTCCATGAGCATGACGCCGCGGCGGAAGAACGGGCCGATCAGGTAGTCGTAGAAACCCTCGTTGCCGAACGCCTTCTCGCGGTTGGCCGCCACCACCTCGACCGCATCGGGCCCCATCACGGTGACGACCTCGGTGCCGAGCATCCCGCCCCACGACACCGGTCCGAACTCCGCGTAGCGGCGGCGCGAGGCCTCCAGCAGATCGGTCAGCACGCTGATGGTGTGCCCGATGACGGGCAACCCGTAGTCGCCGAGCACCGGCTTCAGCCCCGAGCCGGGCGGCGGCGCGGCCAGCGGCCGGACCGGGGACGCGAGCCGCTCGGTGCGGGAAATAGCGGACTGCAGCTGCCTTTTGAGCGCATGGGCGATCACCGGCGCACCTCCCGACGGCGCGGAGCACCTCCATTCCACGGAAGCACAACACCGCCGGAAACCTCATCGGCCACCAGCCCGAACCCGCTACGCCGAACGGCCCGTGCCGGCGCCGCGCGGCTCGGGATCAGACGAGCTCGTCGTCCTCGGAGGTCCGGGTGTAGATCGTTTCGCCGCGCAGGACCGTGCGCAGGCAGCGCGGCTGCGGCGCGCCCGGGGAGAGGTCGGGCAGGCCCGGCACTCCCGCTCGCGGATCGGTGGACCACCGCTGCACGCGCGAATCCGGCGCCGCCACAACGAGTTCCCCGGCATCCCACACCGCGTAGGTCGCGGGCGCGCCGGGCACCAAGGTGCCCGTGATGCCGTCGTCGACGCCGGCGGCCCGCCAGCCGCCCCGGGTGTGCGCCGTGAACGCCGCCCGCGGCGAGATGCCGAAACCCGCGGTGCGGTGGTGCACCGCCGCCTGCACCGCGCGCCACGGATCGACCGGCGTCACCGGCGCGTCCGAGCCGAACGCCAGCAGCACGCCGTTGGCGGCGAGCTTCGAGAACGGGTTGAGCCGGGTGCCGCGCTCGACGCCGAGGCGCCGCGCGTACATGTCGCCGGGACCACCCCACGCGGCGTCGAAGGACGGCTGGACAGACGCGACGACGCCGAACCTGCCCAGTTCCGCGGCCTGCTGCTCGTCGACCATCTCCAGGTGTTCCAGCCGGTGGCGCAGGCTCGCCAGCGCGGGCGCGCCCACGATCTCCGCCGCCTTGCGGAAACCGTCGCAGACCTCGGCCACCCCTGCGTCGCCGATCACGTGGAACCCGGCCTGGATCCCGGCCCGCGTGCACTCCACCAGGTGCTCGGCCACCGCGTGCGCGTCGAGGTAGAGCACGCCCGCCGTCGTCCGGTCGTCCGCGTAGGGCTCGCGCAGCGCCGCGGTGCGCGAACCGACCGCGCCGTCGACGAACAGGTCACCGGCCAGGCCGCGGACGCCGAGCTCGCGGGCCCGCTCCACCGCGCCCAGCTCGCCCCAGTAGCCGACGACCTCGGGCACCCCGCCCTGCGCGGAAAGCGCCAGCAGGTCGGCCAGGTCATCGGCCCCGGAGATGTCCGGCCCGCCGCATTCGTGCACGCACGCCACGCCCTGCGAGGCGGCGTGCTGCAGGAAGGCCAGCTGCGCTTCCTTGCGCTGCGCGGCACCGAGAGCCTCCCGCGCGGCGCGGCGCACGTGGTGGTGCGCAACGCGCGTCAACGGGCCGTGCTCGCTCCAGCCTTCGGCGTCGCGGGTCAGCGGCGCCCGGTCCACCAGCGTCGTGGACACCAGGGCGGAGTGCACGTCGATCCGGGACAGGTACACCGGCGCGCCCGCCGCGGCGCGGTCGATCTCGTCGCGGGTCGGGGGCCGTCGCTCCGGCCACCACGTCTCGTCCCAGCCGTGGCCCCACACCAGCGTGCCCGGGTACTCGGCGACGTGATCCCGCAGTGCGTGCAGGAATTCCGTCAGCGACGCGCAACCGGTCAGGTCGAGGCCGTTGAGCAGCAGGCCGGTGGAGGTCGCGTGCACGTGCGCGTCGACGAAGGCAGGCGCCACGAACGCGCCTTCGAGGTCGATGACCTCGGCGTCGGGATGCAGCGCACGGCCGACCTCGTCGGCGCCGACCCACGCGATGGTGCCATCGGTCACGGCCATCGCGGTGGCACCGGCGTCGGCGGGCGAGTGGATCCGCCCGCCGAGCAACAACGTGGTCTCGGACATGTCCTTCGTGCTTCCCCGTTCCGGGTTTCCAACTGCGCAGGTCGAGATCGGCGAAGCGGGTCGTCGCACGCCCCCGGCGAACCCGGCCGCGATCGTTCTGGCGAGCTTACCCGCCGCCCGGGACCCGCCGACGGCACGCCGACCCGATCACCTGCGCGGGCTGCCGTCCGGCCGTTCTGCCTGCGCAGATCGTTGCGGCGGCAGCAACTCCGGCCCGGTCGCGGTCGGCTCGTCGTCCTCGGTGACCGAAACCACCTCGCCGTCGATGACGTCCTCGCCAGGCGCGGTCGCGCCCTGCCTGCGGTAGGCCTGCTGGGTGTGCAGCCACATCTGGTCCTGCATCGCCTTCGACCGCCGCTCCGCCGCGCGCAGCATCCGGTTGCGCAGCAGGGCGCGGGTCGGCGGGAACAGGCACAGCAGCCCGGCGATGTCGCTGATGAAGCCGGGCATGATGATCAGGAGCCCGGCGGCGGCGATGAGCACCCCGTCGGAGAGCTCCTTCTCCGGGGGCCTGCGCTGGCGCGCGGCTTCGCGGAACTCCTGCAGGGTGCGGCGGCCCTGCCAGCGCACCAGCCAGGTCCCCAGCACGGCGGCGGCGATCAGCAGGCCGACGGTGGGCAGCACCCCGATGGCCTGGCCGATGGCGACCAGCACGGCGATTTCGACCACACCGGCGACGAGGAGAAGAACGAGGATCGGCACGCGGGGAGACCTCCTGTCGGTGGCAGTCACCAGGTTCAACGAACGAGGCCCCGCAAATGCTCCCAAAACCCGCAGAGGTGATGAACGCCCCCGGCCCTCGGCCCCATAGACTTCCACCTGATGCGGGCGCACAAGTCGAAAACAGCAATCCTCCTGCTGGTCAGCACGGCGCTGGCCCTCGCGGTGTTGATCAGCGACCAGTACCTGCCCGGACTGCCGCTGCAACCCAAGCAGCTCCCGGCCGCGGTCGTGACCCTCGGCGACAGCACGCTGTCCGGCGAGGGCGGCGGCCGGTACGAGGCCGGGACCAACGGCGAGCGGGACAACTGGTGCCACCGGTCGGCGGCCGCGCCGATCAACCAGCTCCGGCTCCCGCCGGAGGTGACCCGCATCAACCTGGCCTGCTCCGGCGCACGAACCGACCTGGTCGGCGCGGACCCGGAACCCGGCCACGCCGAAGGCTCCCAGTCCCGGAGGCTGGCGGATTTGGCGCAGCAGTACCGGATCACCGACGTCGTGGTGCAGATCGGCGCCAACGACGACCCGGGCTTCACCGACGTCGTCAACCAGTGCGTGGAGGCCTGGGTGCGGCAGGCGCCGGAGGGGTGCGCGGCGTCGATGCGCACCGCGTGGCCGCAGCGGGTGGAGCGGATGAAGCCGAAGGTGCTGGGCGCGCTGAACGACATCCGCGCGGCGATGGACAGCGCGGGCTACACGCCGAGCAGCTACTCGCTGATCGTGCAGTCCTACGCCTCGCCGGTGGGCCCCGGCGTCAAGCCCGAGCTGCAGGACCTGTCCGGCTGCCCGTTCCTGACCGGCGACCTGGAGTGGATCCGCGGCACCGGGGTGCCGCAGCTGTCCGCCGGCCTGCAGGACGTCGCGCGGCAGGCGAACGCCCGGTTCCTGGACCTGTCGCGGGCGGGCATCGGGCACGAGGCGTGCACGGGCAACCCGAGGACCGCGGACGGCGAGTGGTTCACGAGGCTGACGGTCGACTGGGCGAGCCTGCAGGACGAGCAGCGCGCGGCGCACGCGATGCAGGAATCCTTCCACGCCAACGCCGCCGGGCACGCCCAGCTCGGCCGCTGCCTCGGCGAGTTCATGGCCGCGGAAGACCCGACGGCGCTGTGCTTACCGGACGAGCTCGGCAACCTCCGCGCGGTCCCGGCGCACGCCGCAGCCGCCCAAGCCCACCCCTAACGGCTCATCCCGGCCCGGTTCCCCGCAATTTCAATGGAAATCGGACCTTCGATTTCAATGGAAATTGCGGGGAACGGCGGGACGCGTCAGATCGCCGGGGGGCGGTTCTCGAACGGGGTGGACAGGACCACCGTCGTCCTGGTCGACACCTTCGCGGCCTCCCGGATCTGCCGCAGCAGTTCCTCCAGGCCCAGCGGCGAGGTCACCCGCACCTGCAGGATGTAGGACTCGTCGCCCGCCACCGAGTAGCACGACTCGATCTCCGGCAGGTGCTCCAGGCGCTGCGGGTAGTCGTCCGGCGCGGCCGGGTCGATCGGCGTCAGCGAGATGAACGCGGTCAGCGGCAACCCGATCTGGTCACCGTCCACTTTGGCCGTGTAGCCCTGCAGGGCGCCGCGCTGCTCCAGCCGGCGAACCCGTTGGTGCACCGCGGAAACGCTCAGCCCGACGCGCTCGGCCAGGTCGGTGAAGCTGCACCGGCCGTCCCGCGCCAGCTCGCGCAGGATGGCTCGGTCGGTGGCCTCCAGCCCGCCCGGGGTTGCGGATCTTTCGCTCACGCCGGCAGCACCACCAACTCGTGCGGCTGGTTGTTCACGCTCTCCACGCCGTCCTCGGTGACGATGACGATGTCCTCGATGCGCGCGCCCCAGCGCCCCGGCAGGTAGATGCCCGGCTCGACGCTGAAGGCGGTGCCCGGCTCCAGCGGCGCGGCGTTGCCGCCGACGATGTAGGGCTCCTCGTGCACGTCCAGGCCGATGCCGTGCCCGGTGCGGTGCACGAAGTACTCGCCGAACCCGGCGGCGGCGATCGGCTCGCGGGCCGCGGCGTCGATCGACTCGGCGGTCGCGCCCGGCCGCACCGCCTCGACGGCGGCGCGCTGCGCGGCCTCCAGCACGGCGTAGGTCTCTCGGACGTCCGCCTGGGCGGGCTCGCCCACGCTGTAGGTGCGGGTGCAGTCGGAGTTGTAGCCCTCCGCGATCGGGCCGCCGATGTCGACGACGACCACGTCGCCGCGCTCGATCACCCGGTCCGACACGTCGTGGTGCGGGCTGGCGCCGTTCGGCCCCGAGCCGACGATGACGAACGCCACCTCGGTGTGGCCCTCTTCGATGATCGCGGCGGAGATGTCCGCGCCGACCTCGGCCTCGGTCCGGCCCGCCTTGAGGAACTCCGCCATCCGGGCGTGCACCCGGTCGATGGCGGCCCCGGCCTTGCGCAGCGCCTCGATCTCGGCGGCGTCCTTGCGCATCCGCAGTTCGCGCAGCACCGTCCCGGCCAGCACCTGCTCGGCGTCGGGCAGGGCGGCGCGCAGCGGGATGGTGTGCAGCGCGGGCATCACGTCGGCGACGGCCAGCCGGGACGGCGCGCCGCTGCGACGGGCCAGGTCGGCCACCATCGCGTGCGGGTCCTGACCGTCGACCCAGGTCACGACCTCGATGCCGAGCTCCGCCAGCGGGATGCCGGCGAAGCCGGGCTCCTCCAGCTTCGGCACGACCAGCGCGGGCCGGCCATCGGCCGGGAGCACCAGGCAGGTCAGCCGCTCGTGCGACTCACCGCCCGCGCCGAGGAGGTAGCGCAGATCGGAACCGGGCGAGATCAGCAGCGCGTCGAGTTTCGCCGCGGCTGCGGTTTCGGCGGCCTTGGTGAGGCGGGCCGCGAGCACGGATGGATCCTGCTTGATCGAGACGGTGGCCATAGCTCCCAAGCCTAATCCTGGGGCGGCGACCCGACGCCCGGCCGGTCCGGTTCACGCCACCGGGGTCGTGAGCGTTCTGGGCTGCTGTAGCGCTCCAAAGCACTCACGACCCCGCGAGCGGCGGAAACCGACGGCTCAGGCCGGAGCCTTGTCCAGGTCCTGTTCGAGCAGGGCGACGAGCTCGTCCAGGGCGGCCTCGTCGCCGGAGAGCTCGACCTCCTCGCCGTGCTGGGCGCCCAGCGACATCAGGCCGAGCATGCTGCTCGCGTCAACCGGGTCACCTGCCACGTCGTCGACGACCTTGGCGATCGTGACGGGCGTGGCCTGCGCCGCCGCGGCCTTGGCGAGCAGCGCGGCGGGGCGGGCGTGCAGGCCGACCGAGGCGGCGATGCGGACTCGACGTTGCATTGCTGTTCCTCTCCGGATCCGGGGGTGGTTGCGGTCGTGAGCGGGAATGGCTGCTGTGGCGGCCAAAACCGCTCACGACGTGATTCAGGCCGGGACGGCGGACGCGGCCTCGGGAGCGGGTTCCTCGGCGTCCTGGCGGCCGAGCTGCTTGGTGAACAGCACCGCCGCCGCCGCGACCACGACGCCGATGACGATCGCGGCCAGGTACATCAGCGGATTGCCCACCAGCGGCGTCACGAAGATCCCGCCGTGCGGGGCGCGCAGCGTGGCGCCGAAGGTCATCGACAGCGCGCCCGTGGTCGCCGAGCCGAGCACGATGGACGGGATCACCCGCAGCGGATCGCCCGCCGCGAACGGGATCGCGCCCTCGGTGATGAACGACGCGCCGAGCAGCCAGGCGGCGCGGCCGCTGGCCCGCTCGGCCGGGCTGAACAGCTTGCCGCGCACCGCCGAGGCCAGGGCCAGCGACAGCGGCGGGACCATGCCCGCGGCCATCACGGCGGCCATGATCTCCAGCGACGCCGTCGTGCCGATGCTCAGGCCGCCGACGGCGAAGGTGTAGGCGACCTTGTTGATCGGCCCGCCCATGTCGAAGGCGATCATCGCGCCGAGCAGGGCGCCCAGCAGCGCCGCGTTGGCGCCGGACAGGCCGGTGAGCCAGCCTGTGAGCGCCGTCATGGCCAGCGCGATCGGCTTGCCGAGCACCACGAACATCAGCCCGCCGACCACCAGCGAGCCCAGCAGCGGCAGCACCACCACCGGCATGATCCCGGCGATCCCGCGCGGCACCCTCACCCGCTTCAGCCCGGCGATCACGGCACCGGCCAGCAGGCCGGCGACGAGGCCGCCGAGGAAGCCCGCGCCGACGGTCACGGCCACCGCGCCGCCGACGAAGCCGGGGGCGATCGCGGGCCGGTCGGCGATGGCGAAGGCGATGAACCCGGCCAGCACCGGCACCAGGAACTCGAACGCCGTCGTGCCGATCTGGTTCGCCAGCGCCGCCCAGCTGAGCAGGCTCGCCGGGTCGAAGACCTCGGTGACCGGCGGCGCGTCGGTGATCTGGTAGCCGCCGAGCGCGAAGCTCAGCGCGATCAGCAGACCGCCGGCGGCCACGAACGGGATCATGTAGCTCACGCCGGTCATCAGCCACTGCCGCAGCCGGGTGCCGAAACCGGCGCCCGCGACGACCTTGCTGGCCAGTTCCGGCTCGGCGGCAGCGGCTTCCGGCTCGGCGGCCGGTTCCTGCTGCGCGGCGTCGGCGGCCTGGGTCAGCAGTCCCGCCGCGTCGTTGATGGCCTGCTTCACGGAGACCTCGACGACCGGCTTGCCCGCGAAGCGCTCCCGGTCCCGGACCCCCACGTCGGCGGCGAAGATCACCGCGTCGGCCGCGGCGATGTCCGCCGCCGACAGCGGCGTCGAGCCCGCCGAGCCCTGGGTCTCGACCAGCATCTCGTCCCCGGCGGCCTTGGCGGCCTGCTCCAGTGCCTCGGCCGCCATGTAGGTGTGCGCGATGCCGGTCGGGCAGGCGGTGACGGCTACGTACTTCATGGCGCGACCTCCTCGCGCACGTACTTCGCGAGCTCGGCCGCGTCGGTGGCGTCCAGCAGCGTCTGCTTGAACTCGGCGCGCACCAAGCGCCGGGCCAGCGCGGCGAGCACGGTCATGTGGTCGGCGCCGCCGCCTTCCGGCGCGGCGATGAGGAAGATCAGCTTCGCCGGGCCGTCTTCGGCGCCGAAGTCGACGCCGGCGGCGCTGCGGCCGAAGGCCAGCGTCGGCGCGGTCACCGCCGACGAGCGGCAGTGCGGGATGCCGATGCCGCCCTCCAGCCCGGTCGGCATCTGCTGTTCGCGGGCTTCGATGTCGGCCAGGAACCGGTCGATGTCCGTGACGCGGCCGGCGGCGACGAGCCGCTCGGCGAGGTCGCGCACGACGGCCCGCCGGTCGGTGCCCGCCAGGTCCAGTTCGACGAGGTCCGAGGTGATCAGTTCGGTAGTCATGCCGCCACTCCGCTGAGGCTCACTGTCTTGTCCACTGCATCCATCCGCACCCGCAGCGGGTGGATGTCGTCCGGGCCGGGCATCCGGCTTCCCCCCTGCCCGACCGCCGCCGTCCCGTAGGCGACGGCGGTGCGCAAGGCGGCCGGCCCGATGCCGCCCGCCCGCAGGAATCCGGCGAGCATCGCGTCGCCCGCGCCGACGGTGCTGCGCACCTCGGTCGCGGTGCTCGTGGCATGCCAGGTGCCGGTCTCCGCGACCAGCACCGCACCCAGCTGCCCGAGGCTCACCAGCACGGTCGCCACGCCGCCGGCCCGCAGCCGGTGCGCGACGTCCAGCACGTCGCCGAGGTCGCGCAGCGGGCCACCGGCCAGCTCCGCGAGTTCGGCGAGATTGGGTTTGACCAGGTCAGGCGCGGCCTGACAGGCCAGTTCGAGGGGATGTCCCGAGGTGTCGACGGCGACTCGCGCCCCGGCGCGGCGCGCGGCGACGGCGATCCGGGCGTGCAGGTCGTCCGGGCAACCTGCGGGCAGGCTGCCGCAGGTCACCACCCAGTCCGCCCGGCCGGCCTGCTCGGCGGCGGCGCGCTCCAGCGCCGCGACCTCGGCCGGCGTGAGCTCCGGGCCGGGCTCGTTGAACTTGCTCGTGGTGCCGTCGGCTTCCACCACCGCGATGTTGCTGCGGGTCGGGGCCTGCACCGGCACCTCCACTACCGGCACCGCCTCCGGCGCCAGCAGTTCGGCCAGCTGCGCGCCCGCCGCGCCGCCGGAGGGCAGCACGGCCAGCGTCGGCACCTCCGCCGCGGCCAGCGCGCGGGCCACGTTCACGCCCTTGCCGCCCGGGTCCAGGCGCGTCCGGAGGGTGCGGTGCACCGCACCGGGCACCAGCCGGTCCACCTGGACGGTGCGGTCCAGGCTCGGGTTCGGCGTCACGGTCACGATCACGCCAGCACCACTTCCGCTTCGATCTGCTTCAGCTCGTCGAGCGCCGCCTCGTCGAGGCCCTCGTCGGTCACCACGACGTCGATCTCGGACAGCTCGGCGAACCGGCTGAACTGGTCGTCGCCGTACTTGCTGTGGTCGGCCAGCAGCACCCGCTTGCGGCAGGCGCGCACCATCGCCGCCTTGACCGCGGACTCCGCCGGGTCCGGGGTGGTGCAGCCGCGGGCGGCCGAGAAGCCGTTGGTGCCGAAGAAGCCCACGTCGATGGTCAGGCCGCGCAGCACGTCGAGCGCCCAGGACTCCACCGTCGCCAGCGTGGTGCCGCGGATCCGGCCGCCGAGGAGGTGCAGGTTGTAGCTGTTGCGCGTGGCGAGCTGGTTGGCCACCGGCAGCGAGTTGGTGACGACGGTGAGCTCGCGGTCGGCGGGCAGCAGGCCGGCCAGCCGCGCGGTCGTGGTGCCCGCGTCGAACAGCACCGTGCCGCGGCTGGGCACGCGGTCCAGCGCGGCCCGCGCGATGCGTTCCTTCTCCCCCGCGTTGGTCTGGTCGCGCAGCGAGACGCCGGGTTCGAAGTCGAGCCGCTCGACCGGGATCGCGCCGCCGTAGACGCGCCGCACCAGGCCTTGGCGCTCGAGCGCGGCGAGGTCGCGACGGATGGTCTCGGGTGCCACCTCGAACTCGGCCGCCGCGGCCGTGACGTCGATGCGCCCGTCGCGTCGTGCCCGCTGCGCCAGGAGCTGCTGGCGCTCCGCCCCGTACATGCCCGTTGTCCTCCGGTTAATGTTTGGTGTTGCCTGATTGTGCCTCTTGTTGCCATATTGTCAAGGCTTCGAGAACGCGAGGGAAACCTCCAGCACGATGGGAGTGGCCGATGTCCACGCTGCAGGGGGTCGGGGTCAGCCCCGGCGAGGCGGCAGGCCCGGTCCTGTGGGTTCATGACCGGTTGCCCGATCCGGCGCCCGGTCCGGCGCCTGCCGATCCGGCGGCCGAGGCGGCGCGGATCCGCCCGGCCGCGGAAGCGGTGGCGCAGCGGCTGCTCGCCCGGTCGGAGGCCGCGACGGGCGAAGCGCGGGCGGTGCTGGAGATGACCGCCGCCATGGCCGCAGACCCGGCGCTGCTCGGCAACGCCGAGAAGGCGGTCGCGCAGCGGGGTCTGCCCGCGCCGCGCGCGGTGTTCGAGGCGGCCGGGGAGTTCGCGGAGCTGCTGGCGGCCTCCGGCGGATACCTCGCCGAGCGGGTGCGGGACGTGCACGACGTCCGCGACCGGCTGGTCGCCGAGCTCACCGGCACCGCCCCGCCGGGCGTGCCCGAGCTGACCGGCCCGGCGGTGCTGGTGGCCCGCGATCTGGCCCCGGCCGACACCGCCGACTTGGATCCCGGCCTCGTGCTGGCGCTGGTGACCGAGGAGGGCGGCCCGACCAGCCACACCGCGATTCTCGCGCGGTCACTGGGAATTCCGGCCGTGGTCGCCGTGCGCGGCGTGCTCGCGGCAACGGCGGCGGGGGCGCGTGTGGACGGCGCGGCGGGCACTGTCGAGCTGCTGGAGCACGCCGTCGCGCCCCAGTCGGCCGACCGCGTCGGCGCGCGGTGGAACGGCTCCGGCAGCACCGCCGACGGGCACCCGGTCAAGCTCCTGGCCAACATCGGCTCCGCCGCCGACGCCCTGGCCGGCGTCGAGGCGGGCGCCGAAGGATCGGGCCTGTTCCGCACCGAGTTCTGCTTCCTGGACGCCGCGGTCGAACCCGACGCCGAAACCCAGCGGCAGGCGTACGCCGCCGCGTTGCGGCCGTTCGCGGGCAAGCCGGTCGTGGTTCGCACCCTGGACGCCGGGGCGGACAAACCCTTGCCGTTCCTCGACATCGCCGGCGAACCCAACCCCGCGCTCGGGGTGCGGGGCCTCCGGGTCGCCTTCGACCGGCCCGAGCTGCTGGACCGGCAGCTCACCGCCATCGTCGCCGCGGCCGCCGAGACCGGGGCGGTGGTGTCGGTGATGGCGCCGATGGTCGCGACCGCGGGCGAGGCGGCGTGGTTCGCCGAGCGCGCCCGGGACGCGGGCGTCGAGCGCGTCGGCGTCATGGTCGAAACGCCCGCCGCCGCGCTCTGCGCCGACGAGATCCTGGACGTCGTGGACTTCGTCAGCATCGGCACCAACGACCTGGCGCAGTACACGTGCGCGGCGGACCGCATGACCGGTGCGCTGGCCGCCCTGAACGACCCGTGGCAGCCCGCGTTGTTGCGCCTGATCGCCGGGCTCGGCCGGGCGGGCCGGGAGCGCGGCAAGCCGGTCGGGGTGTGCGGCGAGGCGGCGGCGGACCCGCTGCTGGCCGGCGTCCTGGTGGGCCTCGGCGTCACCAGCCTGTCGATGACCGCGGCAGCGCTGGCCACCGTAGGCGCCGCGCTGGCCGAACGCAGCCTGCCCGACTGGCAGGAGGCCGCCCGGCAGGCCGTCGCGGCACCGGGCCCGGCCGAGGCGCGCGGCCGTGCCGGTCGCGGCCTCGAACGGGGCTGACCGACTGCGGCGAACGGCCCGTTCACCTCGCCGGAAGGCGCGAACGGGCCGCTCGCACATTTCCGCCCATTTCGCTTGACAAAAACAAATAATGCTATCCGGCCAATATTGGAATAACCACAGAACAGCAATTCGGGAATTTGTCAAATTTCCCCCATTGGCGATTCGTGGTGTAGTTTGCGTGCGCCACCGAGGAGTGGATTCGATTTGTGCCGAACGGGCACGCAAACCACGTGGAGCAGCCATGACCTTTCTGGTGACCGGTGCGACCGGCAGCGTCGGCAGGCACGTCGTCGAGCACCTGCGCGGCGCGGGCGCACGGGTGCGGATCATGACCAGGAATCCCGGAACCGCAGGGTTTTCCCCGGATGTGGAGGTGGTCCGCGGGGACCTCGGCGAGCCGGGGACGCTGGCGGCGGCGCTGGACGGCGTCGAGCGCGCGTACCTCTTCCCGCACGACGGCGCGGCGGATTTCGCGGAATCGGCGAAAAGCGCCGGAGTTCGGCGGATAGTCGTGCTGTCGTCGGCGTCCGCGGCGGCGGAGAACAAGCGCGCGCACAACGCCGATAGCCACACCTGGCACCGCGCGGTCGAACGCGCGGTGGAGGAATCCGGCATCGAATGCACCGCTGTCCGGCCGGGCGCATTCGCGGGCAACTCGCTGATCTGGGCCGGTGCCATCCAGGCGGGCACCGCGGTCCGCTCGGCGCACGGCAGGGCCACGCAGGCGCCGGTCCACGAGGCCGACATCGCCGCGGTGGCCGCGACCGCGCTGCTCGAAGACGGCCACGCCGGCGCGAAGTACGAGCTCAGCGGCCCGGCCGCGATCTCCATCGCCGACCAGGTGCGCGCCATCGGCGAGGCGATCGGCCGGGACATCCCGTTCGAGGCGGTGACCGCCGAGCAGGAACGCGCGGAGCTGGCCGGGTTCATGCCCGAGGACGTGGTCGACATGCTGCTCGGCTACTGGGCCGAGTCGGTCGACCGCCCGGACCCGGTCCTGCCGACCGTCGAGCAGGTCACCGGCCGCCCGGCGCGCGGCTTCGCGCAGTGGGCGGCCGAGCACGCCGACGACTTCCGCTGATCCCGCGACGCCGAGGAGGCCGACCTTGACCGAACGCCTGATCCGGGCAGGCGACGTGCGGCTGTGGAGCGAGGACCGCGGCGATCCCGCCGCCCCGCCGGTGCTGCTGATCGCGGGCGACTGCCAGTCCGCGCTGTTCTGGCCCGAGGAGTTCGTCGCGGCGCTGGTCGCCGACGGGCTCCGCGTGATCCGCTACGACCACCGCGACACCGGGCGGTCCACCCACCTGGACTTCGCCACCCACCCGTACACCTTCGACGACCTCGCCGCCGACGCCCTCGCGGTGCTGGACGGCTGGGGCGTCGACGCGGCGCACGTCGTCGCGTTCTCGATGGGCGCCGGGCTCGCCCAGCTGATCGCCGTGGACCACCCGCGGCGCCTGCTGAGCCAGGCGCTGATCTGCACGCACGCGCTCGGCGTCGACCTGGCGGCCAACGTCGCCCGCGCCGCCGCGGGCGAGGAGTCCCCGGACGGCCTCCCGGTCCCCACCCGGCGCCTGTTCGACGTGCTGGACCTGCACGAACCCACGACCGGCCCGGCGGCGGAGCTCGATCTGCGGGTGGCCTCCTGGCGCCTCTTCGCCGGCGACGAACTCCCCTTCGATCAGGCGGAGTTCCGGCGGCGCGAGCAACGCGCCATGGACCACGCCGGGACGTGGCGGCCGAGCACCAACCACGGCCTGGTGTCGGAAGGACTGGTGACGCGCGGCCCGGAACTCGCGCGCGTGAGCACGCCGACGCTCGTGGTCCAGGCGCCGCTGGATCCGATCAGCCCGCCGCCGCACGGCCGCCACCTCGCCGACGCGATTCCCGGCGCGCGGCTGGTCGAGATACCCGGCATGGGGCACGCGTTGCAGGGCGCCGCCCTGGCCCCGCTGGCGACCGAGGTGCGCGCGCACATCCGCGGGTCGGACCCGGCAGGTCGCTCACATCGGCGGGAGCCGACGTGACAAGCTGGCGAACTGTGACTGGTCCTCTGATGCTCGTCGATTCGGCCGGGTTGTGGTTCCGCTCGTACTACGCCTTGCCGGACTCGCTGACCGCGCCGGACGGCACGCCGGTGAACTCGGTGCGCGGATTCTGCGACATGCTCGCCAAGCTGATCATCGACCGGCGCCCGTCCCGGCTGGTGGCCTGCCTGGACAACGACTGGCGGCCGCAGTTCCGGGTCGACGCCCTGCCGTCCTACAAGGCGCACCGCGTTGCCGAGGACGATCCCGACGCCGAAGAGGTCCCGGATTCGCTGTCCCCGCAGATCCCGGTGATCCTCGAAGTGCTCGACGCGGCGGGCATCGCCACCGCCGAGGCGGAGGGCTACGAGGCCGACGACGTCATCGGCGCGCTCGCGGATCGCGAGGAGGAGGACGCGGTGGAGGTCGTCACCGGCGACCGCGACCTGTTCCAGCTGGTGCGCGACCGGCCCACCTCGGTGCGGGTGATCTACGTCGGCGCGGGCCTGGCGAAGGCGCAGGACTACGGCCCCGCGGAGCTCGCCGAGAAGTACGCCCTGTCGGCCGGCCGCGCCGGGGACGACTACGCGGAAATGGCGGTGCTGCGCGGAGATCCGTCGGACGGGCTGCCCGGGGTGGCGGGCATCGGCGAGAAGACGGCGGCGAAGCTGATCACCCAGTTCGGCTCGCTCGAAGCGCTGCTGGCGGCGGCTGACGGCGGCGACTCCCGCCTGACGCCGCGAGTCCGCGGCAAGCTCGCGGACGCCGCCGACTACCTCGCGGCGGCCCCGTCGGTGGTCCGGGTGGCGCGCGACGCCCCGGTGGTCGTGGACCGCGCGGACGACGCGCTCCCGCAGCCCCCCGCGGACACCGACCGGCTGCGCGCGCTCCAGCAGACCTGGGGCCTGGGCGCGAGCATCGACCGCCTCATCGCCGCGCTCACCGCATAGCACCGACGACCGGAGGGTGTCTTCTCCTTGCACAGCAAGGAGAAGGCACCCTTCTTCAGTCCACTGCGGAGTTCTGCTGGAGGTGACGGTCGAACTCGATCAGGTCGTGCGCGCAGAACACGTCGATCCGGCCCCGGTAGGCGGTCACGAGCATCACGCCTGCTCCACCTGAACGCCCTCCAGCAGGTCGGCCAGCTGATCGCCCACCGTCCGCAGCGCCGCGACATCCCGCTGGACCTTGCAGAGCAGGAGCGCGCCTTCGAGCATCGACAACGCGATCACCGCGAGCTCCTCCGCCCGCGCCGCCGGAATCCCCCAGCCGGTGAACGCCGCCGTCAGACCTACCAGCCAGGTCCCGTACGCGCCGTCGCACGCCGACCTGACGTCCGGGCTGTCCGCGCTCGCCTCCAGCGCCACGGTGGCCACCGGGCATCCCCTGCTGAAGTCCGATTCCTCCAGCGCCTGCGCGAAGTGCGCCATCATCGCCGCCACGGCCTCGCGCGGCCCGCTCGCCTCCGCCAGCACCGCGGCCAGCAGCTCCGCCACCTGCCGCCCGGACGCCTCGACGGCCTCGGCGGCGAGCTGCTGCTTGCCGCCCGGGAAGTGGAAGTACAGCGAGCCCCGCGGCGCCTCGGCCTCGGCGAGCACCTGGTTGACGCCCGTGGCGTGGTAGCCCTGCCGCCGGAACAGCTCCATCGCGGTGTCGAGCATCTGCTGCTTCGTCTGCGCACCTTTCCTCACGCAGGAAATATGACATTCGGTCTACATATTTTCAAGCCGAACGTGCCGCACGAGCGGTCAGAAATTGGTGCCGCACCAAGGCGTTTCGGCCGCGGCGAACAGCCGGTCCGCCGCGGCGACCGCCGCCGGGTCACGCGCCTCGATCCGGCCGGCCGCCACCAGGCCCGACGCCTTCTGGTCGCCCAGGTACAGCGCCGCGAGCGCCGCAACGTCCAGGACGAGCTGGGGTTGGTCGGAACACCGGTCCACGCCGTCCGGGCCGACCCGGTAACCGCCGTCGTTGTGCGGCAGGAACTCGTCCCGGACCTCGATCACCAAGGGATCGGCCGGGCCGAAGGTCCGCGCCCGCAACGCTTCGAGCACGTCCACCAGGCGCAGCCACAGGTCGTCGTCGACGCTGGTGACCCGGCACTCGCGACGATCCGTCAGCCACCACTCCAGCGGCTCGTCCAGCGGCCGGTGGTGGCCCACCACCCGGTCCACGAGGTCGACGCCGAGCAGGAACCGCCACAGCTGGACCGCCGCCGTCGCGCTCGCCGACTTCAGGTCGTAGACCTGCAGCGTGCTGACGCCGTCGGCGTTCTTCGCCTCGTACAAGGCAAACCCGTCGTCCAGGCCGTCGCCATCGGTGTGCACCGCGGTCAGGACGCCGTCGCCGAGCCACGACCGCTGCCCCGCCCACCACGCGTCGTCCCGGCCGATCTGCCCCGGCCGGTCCTGGGCGCAGCGCTGGTAGATCGCGGGCAGGATCGGCGCCGCCTCGGCCGGGTCCAGCACCCGCACCCGGCCGCCGATCGGCGCGCCCGTCCGCAGCGCCGCCCGGCGGCGGTCGAGTTCCACCGTGCGGCTGCGGCTGACCACGCCGTAGCCGTACCGCTCGTAGATCACCGCTTCCGAGGCGTGCAGCATCGCCACCGCCTCGCCGCGCCGCCGCGCGTCTTCGAGCTGCTCCCGCATCAACGACGTGAGCAGTCCGCGCCGCGTCTGGTCGGCGCGAACGCCGACCCCGGTCACCGCGCCGACCGGGAGCCTGCGCCCGCCGGGCACCGTGACGACGTTCGTCGTCGCCATCGCCGTGCCCGCGAGCGCGCCGTCGACGAACGCGCCCAGCACCCGCCCCGGCTCGTAGCGCCCGGAGTTCCCTTCCCACTCCTCGTCCTTCGACGGGCGCCACAGCAGGGCGCGGCGGAACAGATCGTGGGCTTCGCGGAACTCCGATTCGGCCAGGGGCCGCACTTCATGACCGGTCACACCCACGATCTTCCCGGCTGGATCCGCCCGGGTCGACCGATTTTCACCTGGGGTGGCCGACCTCGTAGACGCCCTTCTCGTTCTTCACCGTCACGGTCACGGTCTTGGGCTGCGAATCGACGGTGACCTTGCAGTCGAAGCGGTGCCCGACGGCCACCCGCTGCCCCGCGGGGCAGCTGACCTGGCCGACCCCGGTCATGCCGTAGGAACTCCGCAGCGTCTGCGAAACGCCCTTCTCGACGCTGGCCGAGTCGAAGACCGGTTTCACGAACCAGCCCGGCGTGATGAAGCCGAGGACCAGTACCACGAGGACGAGGATCACCGCGATGATGCCGGCGAACACCCACGGCAGCGCCGAACGCTTCTTCTTCTTCGGCCCGAACTCGTCGAACTGGCCGAAGCCGCCCTGCTGCTGGAACTGGGCGCCACCAGGCGGGTACGGCTGGCCGTAGCCGTATTGCGGCTGCTGCTGCGGCGGCGCTTGGGGCGGCGGCTGCGGTGGTTGCGGCGGCTGCTGCGGCGCGAAACCACCCGGCTGCGGATAGCCCGGCGCCGCCGGCTGCATCCCAGGGCCCTGGGGTTGCTGCCCCCACTGGGGATAGCCCCCCGGCGGACCGTAAGGGGACGACATCTTTAACCTCCGGACGATTCTTCACCTGACCGACGTTCCCGACGCCAGGAAATCCAACCACAACCGACCGGCCGCCCGAATCGGCCGGGCGGCCGCCGCGTCACACGGCGCCGGCGGCGACCACACCTCGCCGGATCGCGGTGACCGCCTTCGCCGCCGCCGAACCCACCGGGTCCGCCACGCCGACGACCTCGCGGACCTGGTCGAGCAGGTCGATGACCTGGCGGCACCAGCGCACGAAGTCGCCCGCCGACAGCTCGTGCCCGCTGGACTCGGCGGCGGTGAGCACCTTCTCCAGCGACTCGCCGCGCGCCCAGCGGAACACCGGCCAGGCGAAACCGGCGTCCGGCTCGCGCGTGCGGTCCAGCTTGTGCCGCCGCTCGTCGTCCTCCAGCTCCGCCCACAGCCGCCAGGTGGCGGCCAGCGCGTCGCTGACCGGGCCGGAGGGCACCTGCGGCGCCAGCCCCTCCCGCCGCGACTCGTAGACCAGCGACGACACCACGGCCGCCAGCTCGGCCGGGCCCAGCCCGCGCCACGTCCCGACCCGCAGGCACTCGGCGGCCAGCAGGTCCGACTCGCTGTAGAGCCGGGACAGCCGCCGCCCGTGCTGGGTGACCTGGCCCTCCGACGAGCCCGCCACCGGCAGGTAGTCCCGTTCGGTCAGCAGCCCGACGATCCGGTCGAAGGACCTGGCCAGCGAGTGCGTGGTCGCGGCGACCTTGCGCCGCAGGTTCTCGTTCTCACCGCGCAGCCGCTCGTAGCGCTCGGCCCACCGGGCGTGGCTCTCGCGCTCGTCGCAGCCGTGGCACGGGTGCGCCTTCAGCGCCCGCCGCAGCGTCGCCAGCTCCGCGTCGTCGGTCGCGTCGGAACGCCGCCTGCCGCGCCCGCCGGAGGCCTCGAGGCCGGTGTTGCGCAGCGATGACGCCAGATCGCGCCGCGACCTCGGCGAGCGGGTGTCGACGTGCTTCGGCAGCTTCATCTTGCCCAGCGACTCCACCGGCGAGGTGAAGTCGGCGACCGACAGCCGCCCCGACCAGCGGTCCTCGGTGACCACCAGCGGCCGCGGCTCGCCCATCGGCTCCAGGCCCGGGTCGATCACCACCGCGAGCCCCGCCCGGCGCCCGGCGGGCACCGAGATCACGTCGCCCTTGCGCAGCTTCTCCAGCGACTTGGCCGCCTCCGCGCGCCGCGACTGCCGGTTCTGCCTGGCCAGGTGCTTCTCCCGCTCGGAAATGCGGCGGCGCAGGTCGAAGTACTCCTCGAAGTCGCCCAGGTGGCAGTGCATCGACTCGGCGTAGCCGGTGAGCGCCTCGCTGTTGCGGTCCACGCGCCGCGACAGCCCGACCACCGACCGGTCGGCCTGGAACTGCGCGAACGACTGCTCCAGCAGTTCCCGCGCGGCGTCCTGGCCGACGCGCTGCACGAGGTTGACGGCCATGTTGTAGCCGGGCCGGAACGACGAGCGCAGCGGGTACGTGCGGGTGGAGGCCAGCCCGGCGACCTGCTTCGGGTCGATGCCCGGCTGCCAGACGACCACCGCGTGGCCCTCGATGTCGATGCCGCGCCGCCCGGCCCGGCCGGTGAGCTGCGTGTACTCGCCGGGGCTGAGGTCCACGTGCGATTCGCCGTTGAACTTCACCAGCCGCTCCAGCACCACCGTGCGGGCGGGCATGTTGATGCCCAGCGCCAGCGTCTCGGTGGCGAACACGGCCTTGACGAGGCCGCGGACGAACAGCTCCTCGACGGTCTCCTTGAACGCCGGCAGCAGCCCCGCGTGGTGCGCGGCCAGCCCGCGCTCCAGCGCCTCCCGCCACTCCCAGAAGCCCAGCACCGCCAGGTCGCTCTCCGGCAGGTTTGCGGTGTGCTCGTCGATCACCTCGCGGATCTCGTCGATCTCCGCCTCGGTGGTCAGCCGCAGGCCCGACCGCATGCACTGGGCGACGGCCTGGTCGCAGCCGTTGCGGCTGAAGATGAACACGATCGCCGGCAGCAGCCCGGCCGCGTCCAGGCTGGTCAGCATCTCCACCCGCGACGGCGGGGAGAACCGGGGCGGGCGCGGGCCCTTGCGCTTGGCGTTCGGCCCGCCGCGCCGGCCGCCGTAGGGCAGGTGCACGCGGGCGAGCTGCTGGGTGTGCCGCAGCAGGTTCGGGTTGATCTGCAGTTCCCGGTCCGCGGTCTCGCCGCCGAAGAGGTCGAACATCCGGGAGCCGACCTGCATGTGCTGCCACAGCGGCACCGGCCGGTGTTCGTCGACGACCACCGTGGTGTCGCCGCGCACCTCCTGCAGCCACTCGCCGAACTCCTCGGCGTTGCTCACCGTCGCCGACAGGCTCGCGACCTGCACGTACTCCGGCAGGTGCAGGATCACTTCCTCCCACACCGCGCCGCGGAAGCGGTCGGCGAGGTAGTGCACCTCGTCCATCACGACGTAACCGAGCTGGTCGAGGCTGCGGGAGCCCGCGTAGAGCATGTTGCGCAGCACCTCGGTGGTCATCACGACCACCTGCGCCTCGCCGTTGATCGAGGTGTCGCCGGTCAGCAGCCCGACCGCGTCGCTACCGTGCCGCTCGCACAGGTCGGCGTACTTCTGGTTGGACAGCGCCTTGATCGGCGTGGTGTAGAAGCACTTCCGGCCCTCCTTGAGCGCGAGGTGCACGGCGAACTCGCCGACCACGGTCTTGCCGGCGCCGGTGGGCGCGCACACCAGGACGCCACGCCCTGCCTCCAGGGCCTGGCAGGCGGTGTTCTGGAACGGGTCGAGTTCGAAGGACATCCCCCCGGCGAACTCCGCTAGCGCGGGATGCGCGCTGCGGCGGGTGTGCGCCTGGAAGGCGTCGGCCGGGGACAGCTTGGTGGGGTTGGAACGGCTGGCAGCCACACCCCAAGGTTTTCACATCACCCCGACCGCCGTCGCGGTTGGCTGATTCTCTCTGTTTCCAGGCTCGTTCTGCGTGGCGGTGCGGGTAGCGGCCCCCCTGCGGGAATCACAGGCGCCTTCTCGCTGTGGGATCCCCGACTCATGAATGCCAATTCACCACGTCGGGGCTGTCCTCGCTGGGAGAACCCCGGAGGGGTGGGCACCGTGAACCCGCAGCGGTGCCAGTTGCGAGGGTGGGCCGAGCGGCTACGCCGCTTCAAAAACAAAACGAAACCGACCTTTGGGACAACCGGCTCACGAACCCACCACGGTGAGCGCGCCGGGGACGCAGCGCATGCTCAGCGGCAGGCGGGCCTGCGGTTCTCCGTCCGCGTAGGCCATCCAGCCGTTCTCACCGCCCAGCCGCACGCGCTGCGCCCGCAGCGTGAGCACCGCCGGGTGCTCGACGTGCCGCCCGGTCCGCAGCGACGGCAGGATCCGCACCAGGTCGCGCCGGGCGACCTCGCCGACCACCGTCAGGTCGAGGAGCCCGTCGCGCGCATCGGCGTCCGGGCAGACCGGGATGCCGCCGCCGTAGCAGGCGGTGTTGCCGACCGCGACGAGCGTGGCGATCAGCTCCGTCGTGCCCGCGTCGGTCTCCACCCGCAGCGGCATCGGCCGCAGGCCCAGCAACTCGCGCACCACCGCCAGGTCGTACCGGCGCTGTCCGCGCGGCCAGCGCATCCGGTTCGCCCGCGCGTTGACCCGCGAGTCGAATCCGGCGCACAAGACCGTCGCGAACCAGCCGCCGCCCGCGACCTTGCCGAGATCGATGCGGCGCCGCTCTCCCGCGCGCAACGCCTCCGCCACCGCCCGCGCCGCCGCGACCGGGTCGCGCGGCACGCCGAGCCCTCGGGCCAGGTCGTTGCCGGTCCCGGCCGGGATCAGGGCCAACGCCGTCGCCGACTCCGCGCACGCCTGCACCGCCAGGTGCGCGACGCCGTCGCCGCCCACCACCGCGAGCACATCGGCGCCGTCGGCCACCGCCCGCTTCGCGGCGTCGGCGGTGCCTCGGGCGTCGGCGGCGAGCACGGTCTTCACGTCGCAGACGCCGCGAAGGTGGCCGACGAGTTCGCCGACCACCTTCGCGGAGAGTCCACCACCGGCAGCAGGGTTGATCACCAGGACGCAGCGCACGAGGCAAGATCCTCGCCCACTCGCCCCTGCCTTGGCCAGTGACCCAGCCCCCCGTTGCCGAGCCGTGCCGCAATTTCCATTGAAATCGAACCTCTGATTTCAATGGAAATTGCGGATGTCAGGTCGCGTCGTCGTGCTGCTTCGGGGTCGCGGACGGCGTGGTGTCCAGGTCGGAGGCCCGGAAGTCGACCTTCGACGCCTCGTCCGGGCTGAGCCCCGCCAGGCCCTGCCCCTCGAGCTTCTTGGCCCGGCGCTTGTCGTTGAACTTGCAGATCACCATCGCGACGGTGAACAGCACGCACAGCGCGGCCGCCAGCGCCAGCATCGAGAACGGGTCCTGTCCCGGCGTGGCGATCGCGGCGAACACGAACAGCGCGAAGACCAGGCCCCGCCACCAGCTCTTCAGCTTGGCGTAGCTGACGATGCCGGCCAGGTTGAGCATCACCAGGATCAGCGGCAGCTCGAAGCTCACGCCGAAGATCACCAGCAGGAGCAGCATGAAGCTGATGTACTTGCCACCGGTGAGCGCGGTGAAGAACGCGTCCCCGCCGAACCCGGACATGAACCCCAGCGCGGTCGGCAGGATGTAGTAGGCGAGCACCGCGCCCGCGACGAACAGCACGGTCGCGCAGGCGACGAACAGCCGGGCGAACCTGCGCTCCTTGGCGTACAGCCCGGGCGTGATGAACGCCCACAGCTGGTAGAGCCACACCGGGCTGAACAGCACCGCGCCCACCGACACGCCGACCTTCAGGGTCAGCATGAAGATCTCGAACGGCTCGGTCTGCAGCAGCTGGCACGTCCCGTTCGGGCTGAGCCGTTGGGTGACGGGGAGCTGGCAGTACGGCTCCAGCAGGACATCGCTGAGCGTGGGCAGCCCGTAAATCGAGTTGGAGAACCACCAGATCCCGAAGATCGCGCCGACCGTCACCGCCACCACGGCCACGCCCAACCGGTACCGCAGCTCGTAGAGGTGATCGACGAGCGTCATGGTGCCGTCGGGGTTGTGCCTGCGGCCCCACCGACGGCGACCTTTGCGGAACGGGTTCAGGCGCCCCAGTGCACTGGCACCCACCTTGTTGTTCCCGTCCTCAGTCAGTTCTTGGAGTCGTTGCGCTGCTTTTCGTCGACCGTGGACGTGACCGGGGGCGCGCTGGTCTCACCGGCGGTCAGCTCCGGCTTCGGCTCCCGCTCGGCCTTCTCCTTCTTGGCCGCTTCCTCGTCGGCCTTCATGCCGCGCGCCTCGGCCTTGAAGACGCGGGCCGACTGGCCGAGCGAACGGGCCATCTGCGGCAGCTTGGTGGCACCGAAGAGCAACACCAAGACCAAGACGATGAGGATCAGTTCCCAGCCACCTGGCAAACCCATTCGTGTCCAACCTTTCGTGATGTCCCTGCAGGCGCAATGGTACGCAAGACGGGAGTCGACAAATAGGGCCGTTGCGCGTCACCGGTTGCGACGTTGGGCGAACGCCACCTTCAACCCGGCCACGCGAGCCTTCACCAGGCCGCTGCGGTCGTCGATGTCGTGGAACACCTGCCGCTGCACGGCTTTGAACCTGCGCAGCTCCCGGAACAACCGGACCAGCAGCAGCGCGAGCAGGACCAGGCCCACGACCAGCAGGACGAGACTCCACACGTACGGCACGTCGGTAACGGTATCCCGCTCAGGTGGACGGAAGGTGACGCGCCCGCGTCAACGCGTCTTCCGCACGTTGACGCACGTCACACGCCAGCTCGTCGGGGCTGAGCACCCGCGCCTGGCCGCCCAGGCCCAGCAGCAGCCGGGTCATCCACGACCGGTCCGAGTAGCGCATCCGCACCCTGGCCCGGCCCTGCGGCAGCTCGACGAGCTCGTCGACCGGGTAGTACTCGGCCACCCAGCGCGCGTCGGGCTCCAGCTCGACCTCGGCGACCAGCTGGTCCGGGGCCGGCCGGAACAGCCCCTCCGAGACGTCGGTCGGCTCGGCCTCCGACGGCGGCTGCGCGGCCTCGGCCAGCACCTCGACGTCGTCGATGCGGTCCAGCCGGAACATCCGCACCCCGGCCGCGCTGCGGCACCAGGCCTCCAGGTAGCTGCGCCCGTCGATGAGCAGCAGCCGCATCGGGTCGACGGTCCGCTCGCTGATCTCGTCGCGGGAGGCCGTGTAGTAGCGCATCCGCAGCGCGCGGCGGCGGGTCGTCGCGTCCTGCACCGCCGACCGCACGCCCGGCCGCACCGCGCCTTCCCGGCCTTCCAGCCCGACCACCACGCCGGCCGGGCGAGCCTGCCCGACCGCGTTCTCCACCTTGGCCAGGGCGCGCTGCACCGCGTCGGTGTCCGCGATGCCCGGGGTGTCGGCCAGCGCTCGCAGCGCCACCAGCAGCGCCGTCGCCTCGGACGCGGTGAGCCGCAGCGGCCGCCGCATGCCCGCGTCGTAGGTGACGGTGATCGAGTCGCTCTCGAAGGACAGGTCGATCAGGTCGCCGGGCCCGTAGCCCGGCAGCCCGCACATCCAGAGCAGCTCCAGGTCCTTGCGCAGCTGCTGCTCGGTGACGCCGAAGTCGGCGGCGGCGTCGGCGATCGGGATGCCCGGCCGGCTCAGCAGGTACGGCACCAGCGCCAGCAGCCTGGGCAGCCGTTGGGTCGCGCTCGTCATCGGCCCTCCCCCACCTGGTCGACGACGTCCAGGTGGATCTCGTGCACCGTCTTGCGCAGCGTGTCCGGCTCCAGCACCACGACGTCCGGCCCGTACCCGGCGAGCCAGCTCGCCGCGGACTCCGGGTAGTTCAGGTCGATCTCCAGCACGTCGCCCTCGTCGCCGCCGATCTCCATCCGGTCCACGACGGTCGCCCGGCGCCGCAGCCCCTGCGCGCGGCCGGCCGCGGCCCACACCCGGGCCAGCGTGGCCGGCGGCGGCTCGCGGTGCTCGCCCGCGACGAACCGGAGCAGGTCGGTGTCCGGCGGGCGCTGCACCTGCCCGGTGGGGCCCACCGCCTTGGCCTGCCCCTGGATCCGGGACAGCCGGAAGCAGCGCGGCGCCTGCCGGTCGCGGTCGTGCCCGACCAGGTACCAACGGCCGCGCCAGGACACCACGCCCCACGGCTCGACGGTGCGGCGGTGCACATCGGGGCTGCTCGGGCGCCGGTAGTCGAACTCCACCACCCGGCCCGTCTGCACCGCGGCCAGCAGCGGCGCGAACGCCGGTTCGCTGGTGCGCACCTTCGGCTCGACCGCCGCCGAGGAGCGCTCGTCGACGTCGACCCCGGCGGCGCGCAGCTTCAGCAGCGCGCCCCGGGCCGCCGAGGTGAACTCCGGGGAGTCCCACAGCCGCACCGCGAGCGCGACCGCGGCGGCCTCGTCGGGTTCCAGGTCGATGTCGCCGAGCTCGTAGTCGCGGCGGGCGATCCGGTAGCCGTCGGCGGCGTCGAAGGCGGAGTTGCGCCCGGTCTCCAGCGGGATGCCCAGGTCGCGCAGCTCGGCCTTGTCGCGTTCGAAGGTCCGGAAGAAGGCCTCGTCGGTGGGCGCGCCGGCATAACCCGGCACGATCGCCCGGATCCGCTCAGCGGTGAGGTACTGGCGCGTCGACAGCAGGCACAGCACCAGGTTCACCAAGCGTTCAGCACGCACAGTGGCCACTTCGAAAGCCTAGCCCCGCTGTATTCGATCATGTGTTTGGGTCCGGTGCTCGATGCGTCCAGCGGTGCAGCCGGGACCGATGTGGTGGCGGTGCGGTAAGAAGACTTGCCCCCGCACGCACCCCGACCGGAAGCCGGAGCCGTCCTTGCCGACCGAGCACGATGCCGAGACGCTCGCGGCGCTGCGCGCGATCGCCGAACAGATCGCCGCCGCCGCGCCCCAGGGCTGGCGGCGCGCGGTGCTGCGCGGATTCGCCACGGGCGGAAGCGGTTCCGGTCATCACGGGTTCTGGTACGAGCCGGAGCCGCGCGGCGGGGCCGGCGAGCTCGACCTGCACGAGGCGTTGTGCCGGGTGCACGAGCTGGAGCGGGCGGGGGACCGGCTGAGCATCGAGCTGGTGGTCCGCCCGAACGGCAGGTTCGAGGCGCTCACCAGCGAATCGCTGCGGCGTCCGACCCGGTCCGACCGCACGGGTTTCACCTACCTGCTGCGCCCCGGCGAACTGCCCGCCGAGCCCGCCGACTTCCAACCGGGGCCGGCTGACCCGACGCAAGCCGGCGACCCGCTGCAGGCACTGGAGTTGCTGGACGGCTATCTAGCGCGACGCGCCGAGATCCTCGACCGCCCCGAGCGGCTGCCGCAACCGCTGGGCGCGGACGAGCGGGAGTTCCTCGAAGACCGGCTGCCGGTGCCGCTGCCCGCGGATCTCCGGGCGCTGTACGGCCGGATCAACGGAGACCGGCGCGCCGGCCTGCTGCACGGGCACGAATGGCTCGGGCTGAACAAGGTCGTCGCGTTGAGCGACCCGGCGGACCGCTGGTGGGCGGCGCGCGACTGGGAGCGGCTGCTGTTCCGGGAGCTCCGCTACGACTCCCGGCCGGCCGGCACGGTGCGCCGGGCGGTGGACCGCCCCGGCTGGCTCCCGTTCGCGCACGACACGGGCGGCGCCTTCCTCGCGGTGGACATGGATCCCGGCCCCAACGGCCGGCCGGGACAGGTGATCCGCGTCGGCATGCGCCACGACGACGGTCCGGTCTACGTCGCCGACTCGGTGACCAGCCTGCTCCAGCGCCACGTCGACGCGCTGGCGGACTACTCCTACCAGTACCGCGGCGGCGAGCTGCGGTTGTTCATGGCGGCGGAGCCGGAGCCCGCCGAAGGCCGCGAACTGCGGGTGGAGGGCGATTCGGCCCGGTTGCGCGACATTCCCCCGGCGGTCCAGCGGCTCGTCATCGCCGACACCGACCGGGTCGACCTGGCGCCGCTGCGCGGTGCGCCGTCGCTGCTCGAAGTGGAGCTGATCGGCTGCCCGGCCGCCGACCTCGCCGCGCTGCGCGACACCCCGGTCGAGGTGCTGACCGCCGAGCTCGACAGCATCGATCTCGCGCCGCTGGCCGCGCACCCGACGCTGCGGGTGCTGCGGCTGGCCACCGGCCGGCCGGTCGATCTGAGCCCGCTGCGCGACTGCCCGCGGCTGTACGGACTGGACCTGGCCCGGGCCGAGATCGGCGATGTGGCCGTGCTGACCGAATTGGACGGTGTGCGGCACCTCAGGCTCGACGAGCGCCAGTGGGACACGTTGCGGGAGACGGCGTCCCATCCGGCGGGCCTGGCCGCCGCCGAGCTGAGCGGTTCGCCGCGGCTGCGCGACGCGGCCGCGTGGGCCGAAACCCTCGTCGACGAACCGGATCTCCGCTACACCCGGAGCCGGTACGAGCCACCGGCGGGCCCGCGCACCTCGCTGTGGCGGCGGCTGCTGCGGCTGCGGCGGCCCTGACGCCTTGACCGGATCACTATTGCGGCGCCTGGCACCTGGAGCCGCGGTTTCAGGTGCGGGAGGAGGCCGCGATCCGCTACGTGCGCGGCCGCTTCCAGGGCTGGGACTGCGTGGACCTGAGCCGGATCGCGGGGCAAGTCGCTGGAAGCGGTGCTGGTGCCCGGCAACGGCGCGCTGTCCACATTGCACGATCCCGAGGTCGGGCCGATGACCAACGCCTTCATCCTCGGCACGTTCAAGGGCAAGCTCAACGACTGGGACGGCGACGGCACGACCGATCTGCACAACGCGTAGGAAATCACCTACCAGTGTGTTGTCAGGTAGGAAATCTCCTACCTATTATGGGGCGCATGAACCTGACACACCTCAAGCGCGTATCCATCCCCGTCTCCGACCAGGACAAGGCGAAGGCGTTCTACTCCGAGACGCTCGGCTTCAACGTGCTGCTCGACCTGCCGACGCCGATGGGCGAGAACTCCAGGTGGATCGAGGTCGCCCCGGACGGGGCCGCCACCAGCCTGGTCCTGGCCAACTGGCTGCCCAACATGACCCCGGGCGGCGTGGGCGGCCTGATGGTCGAAACCACCGACCTCGCCGCCGACGTCGCGGCGATCAGCTCGGCGGGCGTCGAGGTCGAAGGCCCCTTCGACACGCCGTTCGGCAAGCAGGCCACGTTCGCCGACCCCGACGGCAACGGCTACGTGCTGGTCCAGCACGGCGAAGAGCAGGGCTGACGAACCATGGCGAACACGGCGGACGAGGTGTTCGCCGCGCTGGCCAACCCGACGCGCCGAGAGCTGCTGGGGCGGCTCCTCGCCACGCAGGGCGAGCCGGTGCAGCGACTGGCCGCGCACTTCGACATGACCCGGCCCAGCGTGTCGGAACACCTCAAGGTGCTGCGGGACGCTGGGCTGGTCACCGCGGAACGCGCCGGCCGGCAGCACATCTACCGGTTGGCCGACGACGCGCTGCGCCCCGTCCAGGACTGGCTGGAGCCGTACGAGCGCTTCTGGCGGGACAAGCTCAAGAGCATGTCCGACCTCCTGGACGCCGAAGCGGCAGCCGACGACCCCGAAGGGAACGGCGGATGACGCCCACCATCGAAAGCGCCGGCCTGACGAAGAAGTTCGGCTCCACGACCGCGCTCGATGGCCTCGATCTGGTCGCCGAGCCGGGACGGGTGGTCGCGCTGCTCGGCCCGAACGGCGCGGGCAAGACCACCTTCGTGCGATTGGTCGCCACGCTCCTGCGGCCCGATTCCGGCACCCTGCGCATCGCCGGTTTCGACGTCGTGGCCCAGCCGCAGAAGGTGCGCCAGGTGATCGGCCTGGCCGGGCAGTACGCCGCGGTCGAGGAAGTCCTGACCGGGCGGGAGAACCTGGAAATGGTCGCCCGCCTCTTCGGTCAGAGCCGCCGGGACGCGCGCGCGAGCAGCGCCGCCGTGCTCGAACAGCTCGGGCTCGTCGATCACGCCGACCGCCGCGTGAAGGACTACTCCGGCGGTCTGCGCCGGCGATTGGACCTGGGTGCCAGCCTGGTCGCGGCGCCCAGGGTGCTGCTGCTGGACGAGCCCACGACCGGGCTCGACCCGCGGAGCCGGGTCGAGCTGTGGGCCATCATCCGGCGGCTGGTCCAGCAGGGCACCGACGTGCTGCTGACCACCCAGTACCTCAACGAGGCCGACGAACTCGCCGACGAGATCGCGGTCGTCGACCACGGGCGGGTCATCGCGTCGGGCAGTCCGCGCGAGCTGAAGGACAGGTTCGGCCAGAGCGTCATCGAGGTCCATCTCGCCGACGACGGCGCGCTCGATCAGGTCGGCCGCCTGCTGGCCGCGCTGGGCACCTCCGCACCGCACGTGGATGCGGCCGACCGCTTCGTCTCGGTCCAGGTGAACGACGGCGCGCTGCAACTGCGCGAGACCGTTCAACTGCTGACCCAGCACGACATCCCTGCCGAGGAGATCTCGCTGCGCCGCCCCAGTCTGGACGAGATCTTCCTCGCGCTGACCGGCTCTCCGTCCGTTGTGGATGGAGACGACCCCGAGCGTTCGTCGGCCGCTGCGGGGCCGGGAAAGGAAGCAACGTGACCGCGCCAGCCGTCACCGCCTCGGCCAACGGATCCGGTTTCCTCGCCGCCACGGGAGAGATCACCAGGCGCAGCGTGCTGAAGTACCTGCGCACGTCGCAGGTGCTCTTCGTCAGCGTCGTGCAAGGCGTCGCGTTCATGCTCATCTTCCGGTACGCCTTCGGCGGTGCGATCTCCAGCGGCACCATGAGCTACATCGACTACCTGGTGCCGGGCGTGGTCACAGTCGGCGTGCTGTTCAGCGGCGGGGTATCCGCCGTCGGTGTCGCGGAGGACAGTGCGAGCGGGTTCTTCGACCGGCTGCGGTCCATGCCGATGCCGCACGCCACCATCCTGATCGGACGCGTGCTCGCCGACACCGCGCTCGTGGCGTGGTGCCTGGTCGTGTGCGTGGTGGTCGCCGTCGCCATCGGCTTCCGGGTGCACACCGACGCCGGATCCGCACTCCTCGCGCTGCTGCTGATCGTGCTGTTCGGCATGGCGTTCGTGTGGGTGTTCGTCGCACTCGGCCTGCTGTCCTCGGGCAATCCGCAGGCCGCGCAGGGGCTGGGTTTCCTGGTGCTGCCGCTCAGCTTCGCCTCCAGCGCCTTCGTGCCGGTCAACACCATGCCCGGCTGGCTGCAGGTGATCGCCGACCACCAACCGGTCACGGTCGTGATCAACGCCGTCCGCACCCTGACCCAGGGAAGCCCGGCCGAAGCGCTGCTGGCACACGAAACCGGCTACTACGTATGGGTTTCCCTGCTGTGGATCGCCGGAATCAGCGCAGTGTTCGGAGCCCTCGCGATCAGCCGGCTCCGGAGCCGCTGACGCCACCCGGGCGGGCGGCCGCGGGTTCCGCTGCGGTCGAGCGACCGCTGGTGCGCAGGTGGAGTCGGCCCGCGCCACCGTAGTCCGCAAGACGCGCGAACGGGATCACACGTTGGTGCTCTCGACCAGTTCGCCGAGCTTGCGGAGGACGCCGACCCAGCCGCCGCCGAGCAGTTTCCTGGACAGCTGCTGGACCGAATCGTGCTCGTCGAAACCGTCGTGTTCGAGGAACACCCGGGTACCGCGCCCCTCCGGCTCCAGGCGCCAGGTGACGGTCGACCTGAGCTGGTTCTCGCCATGGTCGTCCCAGCTGATCCGCAGCATCCGCTCGACCTCGTAGTCGAGGACCTTGCAGTACACCGTGCCGCTGAACCTGGTGGCCGGAATCGGCTTGCCGCGCAGGGTGAACGGCCTCCCGATCTCCAGCCGGAAGTCGTTCGGCATGAGCCATTGGGCCAGCTTCTGCGGGTCGGTCAGCACCCGCCACACCCGGCTCGGCGGATGGGCGATGAACTGGTCGAGCAGGATCGTCCTCGGGCTGTTCGTCACGTCGCGGATCCGTCCCGTTGTGGCTGCAGGGGCGCCGGAAGCGCAGTTTAGCCGAGCCGATCACGCCGATCACGCGCTCGCACATGCCATCGGGATCGCCCGATTCGACCTCGCCACGCTCGCCGCACCACCGGCCTGCGAGGTCTTCGAACGCCACGGCGTGGCGGTGCCGACCGGCATTACCGCATTGCACACCGCGCCGCCCGGCATTTCCGGTCCGCTGCCCGGGATGCCGAAGCGGCCGTGGTGGACCATTTCGGGCGACCAGACCCGGAGCACCTCCTCCTGGTCGCCCCGGTTCATCGCGGCGACGAACCGGCGGAACATCCGCTCGTTGTCCGCTTCGACCATCGGGCACCTCCGTGCGGTGGAACCGGCGACGTGGGAGAACTCGTGCTCGACGATATGGCGACGCGGTGGCGGCGTTCTTCTCGCGCCTTGCCCGATCGACCCGAGGATTGATTTCGCTCGACACTGAAGCCTTCGCAGACATGAAAGTTGTTCACCGAGCGTAGGGTGACGGCATGTCAGACCCCGTCATGCTGATCACCGGAGCGTCGCGCGGCATCGGCGCGGCCACCGCCCGCGCCGCCGCGGCGGCCGGCTACCGCCTCGCCCTGCTCGCCCGCTCTGCGGACTCCCTGGCCCCGCTGGTCGACGAGCTGGGCGACGACGTGCTCGCCCTGCCCTGCGACATCACCGACTGGCCCGCGCTCTCCGCCGCCGTGCGGAGCGTCGAGGACCACTTCGGGCGCCTGGACGCGGCGTTCGGCAACGCCGGGCTGAGCTTGGAGACGTCGTTCCTGGGCAACGGCGGTGCGGACCCCGAGCAGTGGCGCGACATGGTCCTGACGAACGTCTACGGTGCCGCCATCACCGCCCGCGCGGCGCTACCGGCGCTCACCCGCACGAGCGGCCACCTGCTGCTGACCGGCTCGAACGCCGGCCGCGGCATCCGCCCCGGGAACCTCTACTCCGCGACCAAGTGGGCGGTCACGGGCCTGGCGCAGAACATCCGCGCCGAATGCGTGGGCACCGGCGTCCGGGTCACCCTCGTCCAGCCGGGCATGGTCGAGACCGAGATGACGGCGTCCGTCCAGGACGTCCCGAAGCTCCGCGCGGAGGACATCGCCAACGCCGTCCTCTACGCCCTGCGCCAGCCCCCTGGCGTCGATGTCAACGAAGTGGTCATCCGCCCGGTCGGCCAAGACCCGAACCGCTGAGCCGCGCCGCAGAAGAGGCGCCCCGCACCGAGCTGCTCGGTGCGGGGCGCCTTCGTCCGGAAGCGCGGGTCACAGCGAACTGATCAAGCGCTCCACCCGCTCGTCGACCGCCCGGAACGGGTCCTTGCACAGGACGGTCCGCTGCGCCTGGTCGTTGAGCTTCAGGTGCACCCAGTCCACCGTGAAGTCCCGGCCCGCGGCCTGCGCGGCGGCGATGAAGTCACCGCGCAGCTTCGCCCGCGTGCTCTGCGGCGGCGTGTCCTTGGCCGCCTCGATCTCGCCGTCCTCGGTCGCCCGGTCCACCAGGTCCTTGCGCTGCAGCATGTCGAACAGCCCGCGACCCTGGCGGATGTCGTGGTAGGCGAGGTCGAGCTGCGCGATGCGCGGGCTGGACAGCTCCAGACCGTGCTTGTTGCGGTACCGCTCCAGCAGCCGGTGCTTGATCGCCCAGTCGATCTCCCGGTCGATCAGCGAGAAGTCCTGCTGCTCGATCGCGTCCAGCGCCCGGCCCCACAGCTCCAGGATCCGCTCGGTCATCGGGTCCGAACCGCGCCGTGCCACGTGGTCGACCGCCCGGCCGTAGTACTCCCGCTGGATGTCCAGCGCGGACGCCTCCCGGCCGCCGGCCAGCCGCACCGTGCGCCGGCCGGTGAGGTCGTGGCTGATCTCCCGGATCGCGCGGATCGGGTTGTCCAGGCTGAAGTCCCGGAACTGCACGCCCTGCTCGACCATCTCCAGCACCAGGTTCGCCGAGCCGACCTTGAGCAGCGTGGTCACCTCGGACATGTTGGAGTCGCCGACGATGACGTGCAGCCGCCGGTACCGCTCGGCGTCGGCGTGCGGCTCGTCGCGGGTGTTGATGATCGGCCGCGAGCGGGTCGTCGCGCTGGAGACGCCCTCCCAGATGTGCTCGGCGCGCTGCGACAGGCAGTACACGGCGCCGCGCGGGGTCTGCAGCACCTTCCCGGCGCCGCAGATGAGCTGGCGGGTCACCAGGAACGGCAGCAGCACGTCAGCGATCCGGGAGAACTCCCCGGACCGGCCGACCAGGTAGTTCTCGTGGCAGCCGTAGGAGTTGCCCGCCGAGTCGGTGTTGTTCTTGAACAGGAAGATGTCCCCGCCGATGCCCTCGTCGGACAACCGGCGTTCGGCGTCGATGAGCAGGTCCTCCAGGATCCGCTCGCCCGCCTTGTCGTGGGTGACGAGCTGGACGAGGTCGTCGCATTCCGCCGTGGCGTACTCCGGATGCGAGCCCACGTCGAGGTAGAGCCGGGCCCCGTTGCGGAGGAAGACGTTCGACGACCTTCCCCACGACACGACCCGCCGGAACAGGTACCTGGCCACCTCGTCCGGGGACAGTCGCCGCTGCCCGTGGAACGTGCAGGTGACCCCGAACTCGGTTTCGATGCCGAAGATCCGCCGCTGCATGCTTCCACACTAGGCGCAAACAGGGCTTCTCGGCGGTCCGCCGTTCGGGCACCGGTAGTGCGTTTCTCACGCGGGACCGGTTGCACCGCGTCATCACGCCCACCGGCCGGCCCGGCGTAGCTCGGCGCGCGGTCGCCGCCAGGCCGACCCGCATCGCACCAGAGGTGCTCAACGGCACCAGGAACCACAGCATCTTGTGGCCACCAAGCGAATCCGGGCCAGGCACGAGCGGCTGGCGGCCGTCCGGGGAGCCAGGACAGCGGTGGAGGGCACCTCCTCGCCGGAAGATGCCCTCCACCCGTGGCCCAGGGGACTACTCGTCCTTCTTGGTCTCGTCCTCGGAATCGCCGTCGGCGGATTCCGCTTCGGACTCCGGCTCCTTCGCGGGGAGCAGCGCCGTCAGCGCCGCGCCCTGGATGCGGCGGAAGGTGCGGTGCGGCCGGGCGCGGTCGAGCACCGCCACCTCGAGCTGGCCCATGCCCAGCTCCCGGGTGCTGTCCCCGCCCGAGGACAGCGCCTCGACCGCGAGCTTCGTCGCGTCGGCCAGTTCCAGACCGTCGCTGAACGAATCCTTCAGCGTGCTCGCGATCGCCTCGGCCTGGCCGCCCATCACGACGTACTGCGGCTCGTCCACGATGGACCCGTCGTAGGTCAGCCGGTACAGCTGGTCCGTCTCGGCGGTGAAACCGACCTCCGCCACGCAGATCTCCACCTCGAACGGCTTGATCTGCTCGGTGAAGATCGAGCCGAGGTGCTGGGCGTAGGTGTTGGCCAGCGACCGGCCGGTGACGTCGCGGCGGTCGTAGGAATACCCGCGGACGTCGGCGATGCGCACGCCGGCGACCCGCAGCGCCTCGAACTCGCTGTAGCGGCCGACCGCCGCGAATCCGATGCGGTCATAGATCTCGGAGACCTTGTGCAGCGTCGGAGACGGGTTCTCGGCGACGAACAGCACGCCACCCGCGTACTTCAGCACCACCACGCTGCGGCCCCGCGCGATGCCCTTGCGGGCCAGCTCGGAACGCTCCCGCATCAACTGCTCGGGAGAGGTGTAGAACGGCATCGTCACGGCTGTGCACTCCTGGTTCGAATCTGCTCGCTCGGGCAGGCGTGATCGGGCCCGGCGGCACCGGGCCGCGGCGTCAGCCGCCGGGGTTCTCCAACCGGCCGTTGATCACCTCGGTGGCGACCTCGGCCGTCCGCTCCTCGGGCACCCGCACGGCACCGTCCGCGGCGGTGATGGTGATGACCGACGGGTAGATGCGCCGGGACACGTCGGGACCGCCGGTGGCGGAGTCGTCGTCCGCCGCGTCGTAGAGGGCCTCGATGGCCGTGCGCACGGCGGTGTCGGCGTCGGCGTCGGCGTCGTAGCGCTTCTTCAGCGCCGATTTCGCGAACAGCGAACCCGAACCGACCGCGTGGTAGCCGCTGACCTCGTCGTACCGGCCGCCGACGACGTCGTAGGAGACGATCCGGCCGGCCCGCTCGGGGTCGTCGGCGTCGAGGTCGTACCCGGCGAACAGCGGCACCACCGCGAGGCCCTGCATCGCGGCCTGGAGGTTGCCGCGCAGCATGTTGGCCAGCCGGTTCGCCTTGCCGTCCAACGAGAGCGGGACGCCTTCGAGCTTCTCGTAGTGCTCCAGCTCCACCGCGTACAGCTTGACGAGCTCCTGCGCGACCCCGGCGGTCCCCGCGATGCCGACGGCCGAGTAGGCGTCGGTGACGAACAGCTTCTCCATGTCCCGCTGGGCGATCAGGTTGCCCATGGTGGCTCGGCGGTCACCGGCCAGCAGGACGCCGCCGCGAAAGGTCACCGCGACGATCGTGGTGCCGTGCGGGGCCTGCACGGTGCCTTCCGGCACCTTGCGGCCGCCGGGCAGCAGTTCGGGCGCGGTCGCGCGGAGGAAGTCGGTGAACGAGTAAGACCCCGGCGTGAGGTAGGCGGCGGGCAGGGCCTGGCCCGAGCTCGGATCCATCAGCGACATCGTCTCCCGATCGAAGGGCTTTCGACTTCAACAGCACTTTAGTCATGATCCGGCGCGCAGCCGACAACGCCGGGCCGGAGTTTCCCGGCCCGGCGTCGACGTCACGACCGGGCCCGCGGGCTACTGGCCGCCCTTCTGCACGTAGGCGCGGACGAAGTCCTCGGCGTTCTCCTCCAGGACGTCGTCGATCTCGTCCAGGATGGCGTCGACGTCCTCGCCGAGCTTTTCGCGACGTTCCTGACCGGCGGCCTCCGGACCCTGCTCTTCGTCGCCTTCGCCGCCGCCGTGCCGCTGAACCTTTTCCTGGGACATCTTGCCTCCCGGTGCTCGCCTTGCGGATGTTCTCCCGGCAGTGGGGACACCCTGCTGTGAACACTACCCATCCGACACCCGTTCGCCCACGTCCAGCCGGGCGTCATTTCGATCATCCACACCGGGCTGACGTGCACGAAACGTGTTCACCGGCCGGTTCGCGTTCGGGACACCAACGCGAACCCGTGCTGAGCCGTCAGGCAAGCGGCGCCAGCCGCTTTTCGCCACGCACGCAAATGGACCACCCGCGGGTTCTCAGACTGTGCCCACCCCGTAAGGGGCTCTCTGCGAGGACCTGCCCCGATGCCGCGTATTGGTCATACACAAGTCGGGGATCCCGCAGTCGAGACGGCGTCTGAGGTTCCGCTGGGTGACCGCCTACGCAAAACAACCCCGCACCCTCTCTGTCAGCCCTTCGTCAGCGAGTCGACCAGTTCTTCGGCGCTGGCCGCCGCCTCCAAGAGGGCGCCCACGTGGGCCTTGGTGCCGCGCAGCGGTTCCAACGTCGGGATGCGCACCAGGGATTCCCGGCCCAGGTCGAAGATGACCGAATCCCAGGACGCCGCGGCCACCTCCGACGGGTAGCGCTCCAGGCACCGACCGCGGAAGTAGGCGCGGGTGTCCTCCGGCGGCGTGGCCACCGCATCCCGCACCTCCTCCTCGCTGACCAGGCGCTTCATCGAGCCGCGCGCGACCAGCCGGTTGTACAGGCCCTTGTCCAGGCGGACGTCGGAGTACTGCAGGTCGACCATGTGCAGCCGCGGCGACGCCCAGCCCAGGCCGTCGCGCGCCCGGTAGCTCTCCATGAGCCGGAGCTTGGCGGGCCAGTCCAGCCGGTCGGCGCAGTCCATCGGGTCGCCGCCGAGCAGGTCCAGCACCTCGCCCCAGGTGTCCAGCACGTCGCGGGCGGGGCGCTCGGCGCCGTGCTCGTCGAGGTGCCGGGCGGCGCGCTCGTGGTAGGCGCGCTGCAGGTCCAGGCCGGTGAACCGGCGCCCGTCGGTGAGCTCGACGGTCTGCTTGAGGGTCGGGTCGTGGCTGATCAGGTGCACCGCCTGCACCGGGTCGGCCAGCTTCAGGTCGTCGAAGCGCTGCCCGGACTCGATCATGTCCAGCACCAGGGCGGTGGCGCCGAGCTTGAGGTAGGTGGAGGTCTCCGCGAGGTTGGCGTCGCCGATGATGACGTGCAGCCGCCGGTACTTGTCGGCGTCGGCGTGCGGCTCGTCGCGGGTGTTGATGATGCCGCGCTTGAGCGTCGTTTCGAGGCCGACCTCGACCTCGATGTAGTCGGAGCGCTGGGAGAGCTGGAAGCCGGCCTTCTCCCCCGCCTGGCCGATGCCGACGCGCCCCGAACCGCAGATCACCTGGCGGGACGCGAAGAACGGGGTCAGGCCGCCGATCACCGAGGTGAACGGTGTGCTGCGGGACATCAGGTAGTTCTCGTGGGTGCCGTAGCTGGCGCCCTTGCCGTCGACGTTGTTCTTGTACAGCTGGATCGGCGCGCTGCCGGGCACGCTGGCGGCCCGGATCGCCGCCTCCTCCATGACGCGCTCACCGGCCTTGTCCCAGATGACCGCGTCGCGCGGGTTGGTCACCTCGGGCGCCGAGTACTCGGGGTGCGCGTGGTCGACGTACAGCCGCGCGCCGTTGGTCAGGATGACGTTGGCCGCGCCGAGGTCGTCGCCGTCCGATCCGTTGGTCTGCTGCGCCGCTGTGCTGAGGTCGAAACCGCGGGCGTCGCGCAACGGCGACTCGACCTCGTAGTCCCAGCGCGCGCGCCGCGCCCGCGGGATGTCGGCCGCCGCCGCGTAGGCCAGCACGATGTGCGTGGAGGTCAGCACCGGGTTGGCGCCGGAATCGCCCGGCACGACGATGCCGTACTCCACCTCGGTTCCCATGATCCGCCGCATACCTCGCAGCGTACGGGGTCTCACCGACCAAGCGGAGTGCTGCGCGCCACAGGGATCCGAGTCGACCCGATTCGGCGCAACGCGTGTGCCTCGAAGGGAGGGTGCGACGATTGGGCCATGAGCGCGGGCGAGGAATCGGTGGCGGTGTACGACGCGGCCGGGCGTGTCGTGGGCAGCGCGACGCGGCGGCGGATGCGCGCGGAGGGCCTCTGGCACGCGGTCGGCGAGGTGCTCGTGCTGTCGCCGGACCGCGGCGAGGTCTACGTGCACCGCCGCACCGACACCAAGGACATCTACCCCGGCATGCACGACTGCTGGGCCGGCGGTGTGGTCGCCGCCGGGGAGGCCCCGGAAGTCACCGCCAAGCGCGAACTGGCCGAGGAACTCGGCGTGCACGAGGCGCCGATCCGGCCCCTGTTCCAGACCGTGCACGAACTGGGCAGCGTGCGGTTCCACGCGTTCCTCTACGAGGCGCTGTGGGACGGCCCGATCGTCCACCAGCCGGAAGAGGTCGCCGAGGGCTGGTGGATGCCCCTGGGCGAGCTCCGCGAGCGCCTGAACGACCCCGAGTGGCCGTTCGTGCCCGACGGCCGCCAGTTCGCCGAGGAGTGGTTCACCCGGCCGTGACCGGAGGTCCGCAGTTTCCATTGAAATCGAACCTTCGATTTCAATGGAAATTGCGGACGGGGCTCAGTGCCAGGGGAGTTCGGCGCGTTCGCCCCAGTAGGTCGCGGCGTCGCGGGCCAGCCGGCTCAGCGCGTCGAGGTCCTGGTCGGTGAGCTCCACCCGGCAGGCCGTCAGGTTCGACTCCAGCTGCTCGACGCTCGCAGCGCCGACGAGCACCACGTCGGCCCAGGGCTGGCGCAGGACGTGCGCGAGCGCGATGGCATCGGTGCCCACCCCGTGCCGGTCGGCGACCCTGGTGAGCTCCGCGGGTGGATCCACCGCGAGCCGCCCGTTCGCCAGGGTTTCCTTCACCAGCACTCGCCAGCCGCCGGTGTGCGCCTCGGCCAGGAAGCGGCTCGCGGACGGCTCCAGGGTGTTCCAAGTGGACTGCACGGCGCTGAACAGCTGCCGCCCGCCCACCTCGATCTCCCAGGCGCGCTCGATGGTCTCGCCCTGCGCCGCGCCGCTGGTGGAGAAGCCCAGCTGCACCCCGGCGTCCCGGATCCGCGCCAGCTCGTGCTGCAGCGCCAGGTCGTCGAACAGCGGGCTGCTGGTGGTCAGCGAATGCACCTGGTAGAGGTCGATGCGGTCGCCGAGCAGCGTCCGGGTCTCGGCCCACTGGGTGCGCAGGCGTTCCACCGAGTGCTCCTTGACCTCGTGCACCTCGGTCTCGATGCGCCACTGCGCGACGTAGGCGTATCCCCACTTGCTGGACACCGCGACGTCCTGGTGGCCGCGTTCCCGCAGCCAGTCCGCGAGGAACTGCTCGGCGCTGCCGTAGGAGCGGGCCGTGTCCACCCAGCGGATCCCGTTGGCGTACGCGGCGTCCAGCACGGTCCGGGTGCGTTCCCGCATCGCCTGCGCGGTGCGCTGCACGGGCAGCACGGCGGTGCGACCGACGTTGATGTACGCGGGCCTGCCGAGCGCGGCGAGGCCGAGTCCTAGGCGCTGCACCGATCGTTGCGCTGGGAGCATGCCTGGAACCTAACCTCTGTCGGCCTGCGGCACAGCTCGGGGCCGCCACCCCCGCGGGGATGGCGGCCCCGAGCTCGGCCTTACAGGTACTGGCCCGTGTTCGTGGCCGTGTCGATCGCTCGGCCGGATTCCTGGCTCTTCCCGCTGACCAGGGTGCGGATGTAGACGATCCGCTCGCCCTTCTTGCCGGAGATGCGGGCCCAGTCGTCCGGGTTGGTGGTGTTGGGCAGGTCCTCGTTCTCGGCGAACTCGTCGACGATGGCGTCCTGCAGGTGCTGCACGCGCAGGCCCGGCTGGCGGGTCTCCAGCACCGACTTGATGGCCGCCTTCTTCGCCCGGTCCACGATGTTCTGGATCATCGCGCCCGAGTTGAAGTCCTTGAAGTACAGGACTTCCTTGTCGCCGTTGGCGTAGGTGACCTCCAGGAACCGGTTCTCCTCGGTCTCGGCGTACATCCGCTCGACCGTGGTCTGGATCATCGCCTCCACGCACGCGCCCTTGTCGCCGCCGAACTCCTTGAGGTCTTCCTCGTGGATCGGCAGTTCCTTGGTCAGGTACTTGGAGAAGATGTCCTTCGCCGACTCCGCGTCCGGACGCTCGATCTTGATCTTCACGTCCAGCCGCCCCGGCCGCAGGATCGCCGGGTCGATCATGTCCTCGCGGTTGGAGGCGCCGATGACGATGACGTTCTCCAGCCCTTCGACACCGTCGATCTCGCTGAGCAGCTGCGGCACGATGGTCGTCTCCACGTCGGAGGAGACGCCGCTGCCGCGGGTCCGGAAGATCGAGTCCATCTCGTCGAAGAACACGATCACCGGGGTGCCCTCGGAGGCCTTCTCCCGCGCCCGCTGGAAGATCAGCCGGATGTGCCGCTCGGTTTCGCCGACGAACTTGTTGAGGAGTTCGGGGCCCTTGATGTTCAGGAAGAAGGACTTGGCGTGGCCGTCGTCGTCGCCGCGCGCGGCGGCGACCTGCTTCGCCAGCGAGTTGGCGACGGCCTTGGCGATCAGCGTCTTGCCGCAGCCCGGCGGGCCGTACAGCAACACGCCCTTCGGCGGCCGCAGCTGGTACTCGATGTAGAGGTCGGAGTGCAGGAACGGCAGCTCCACCGCGTCCCGGATCTGCTCGATCTGGCCGGCCAGCCCACCGATGTCCTGGTACCCGACGTCGGGCACCTCCTCCAGCACGAGGTCTTCGACCTCGGCCTTCGGCACCACGTCGTAGGCGTAGCCCGCCTTGCTGTCGATCAGCACCGAGTCGCCGGCCTTCAGCCCGGACGCGGCCAGCGGTTCGGTGACCCACACGACGCGTTCCTCGTCGGTGTGGCCCAGCACCAGCGCCCGGGGGCTCTCCCCGGCACCGCTGGACAGGAGCTCCCGGAAGGTGCAGACCTCACCGGTTCGCTCGAACGCACCAGCCTCCACCACAGTCAGGGCCTCGTTGAGGCGCACCGACTGGCCCAGTCTCAGTTCCTCCGTCTCGACGTTGGGTGACACCGCCACCCGCATCTTGCGACCAGACGTGAACACGTCGACCGTGCTGTCCTCGTAGCCGTGCAGGAAGACCCCGTAACCGCTGGGGGGCTGCGCGAGGCGGTCGACTTCTTCGCGCAGCGCCATCAGCTGGCCCCGCGCTTCCTTCAGGGTCTCGGTGAGTTTGGCGTTCCGTTCGGTGAGCTGGCTCACTCTCTCGGATGCCTCGGCCAGCCGCTTTTCCAGCAACCGGGCCTGTTGGGGAGACTCGTTGAGCCTGCGGCGCAGCAGTGCAACCTCGTCTTCCAGGAGACGAATCTGGCTGCGGAGTTCTGCGGAGCCACCGCTGTACTGCTCGCCGCCCTCCTCAGGCCGGCTGCCGGGACGGTCGTGCTGCATGTCGGCACCCTCCTCCCGTGCTCGTACCACCACGGTACCGGCGATCACCGACGACGGCGGCGTCGTTGATGCCCGCCGGATCGCCCAGCGTGCCACAAAAATCCGCGAATACCCATGAGGCGGGCCAGGTTGGCGCCAGCGGGTCGCGTTTCGGCCGGGCGGGGCGGACACGTTGCGTTGACGATCATGGTCCGTTCGATACGTTCCCGATCGGACGACGCGGCCCCACGAGCACCGGTTTTCCGTTGCGCCACGCGGATCGGGAGCGGTCCGCGGGCATCCGGGTTAACCGATCCGGCAACCGGGTGGCGTTGCGGCCACCCGGCTGCGAGCGCATCCGGCACTTCTCCCATCATTTGGAACAACTGCCCCTGAGCGCCACTCCAGCCCGACGAATTCCCCATGACGATTGGGTGCCGAAAAGTCCACTCCGTGCACCACGCGTCGCGGGCTCTGATCTACTTACGGCCGCCGAAAGCAGCAACGCACCACTCCGGGGAGGAGCCATGACCTATCCGCCGCAGCAGCCTGGACAGGGCGGGTGGGGCCAGCAACCCGCGGGCCACGGGTTCCCTCAGCAGGGTCCGCCGGAAACCCCGCAGCAGCAGCCCGCCTGGTACGGCAACCAGCACACCGGCTGGGGCCAGCAGGGCCCGGACCAGCAGCAGCAGGCGCCCATGGCCCCCCAGTGGGGCAGCGAGTTCGGCCCCGGCTCCTGGATCCAGGAGCCCAACGGCTTCGCCGACGTCGAGCCGCCGCAGCGGAAGAAGTCGAAGCTGCCGCTGATCCTCGGCCTGGTCGGGGCGCTGGTCGTCCTGGCAGGGGCCGGCGTCGGGGTGTTCTTCTGGCTGAACAGCGGGCCCGGCGAGGCCCGGCCGGTCGCGCAGGAGGTCGTCCAGAAGGTCAACGCCGGCGACTTCAACGGCGTGAGCAGCCTGTTCTGCGACTCCAACAAGACCGAGCTGAGCAAGGCGATGAGCCAGCTCCGCCAGTGGAAGTTCAACGTCAAGCTCGGCGAGGTGACCGAGCGTGGCGACCAGGCCACCGCAAAGTTGACCGGAACCTACGAGGCCGACGGATCGTCCACACCGGTGGACCAGACGATGGGCCTGATCGTGGAGGACGGCACCTGGAAGGTCTGCCAGCTCGACCAGTGAGCCCGCATCAAGTGCATGTGAGCAAGGGGGAGGACCCATGACGTACCCACCGCAGCAGCCGCCCGGGCAGGGCGGCTGGGGGCAGCAGCCCGGCGGCCAGTACCCGCCCAGCGGTGGCCAGCCGCAGCAAGGCTTCGGCGGCCAGCCGGGCGGCGCCTACCCGCCCAGCGGCGGCCAGCCCCAGCAGGGCGGCGCGTACCCGCAGAGCGGCCCGCAGCCGCAGCAGGGCTTCGGCCAGCAGCCCCCGTACCCGCCGCAGGGCGGCGGCTTCGGCCAGCCCGGCTTCGACGCGCCGAAGAAGAAGTCCCCGCTGCCGTGGATCCTGGGCGGCGTCGGCGGCCTCCTCGTGATCGGCCTGGTGATCACCCTGGTGATCGTCTTCACCGGCGGCCCCGGCGACCCCCGCAAGGTCGCCCAGCAGGGCATCGACGCGATCAACCAGAAGGACTTCGCCAGCCTGCAGCCGCTCTCCTGCAAGAAGGAGCAGGAGAAGTTCCAGGAGATGCTGGACACCTTCGAGGGCAAGAGCTCCGAGTTCCAGGACCTCAAGGAGTTCGGCGTCACCGACGCCGACATCCAGAAGCTGATCGACGGCATGAAGATCGAGATGAAGCTGGGCGAGGTCAAGGACAACGGCGACAACACCGCCACGGCCAAGGTCTCCGGCAACATCAGCATCACCGCCGACGTCGAGATCATGGGCCAGAACGTGGCCGACCTGATGCCCGACCAGCAGATCGACGAGGACATGAAGATGATCGTCGAAGACGGTTCCTGGAAGTTCTGCTGATCGAACCCCGATCACGTGAGAAGGCCCGCCCCGGTCCGGGGCGGGCCTTTCGCGTTCAGCCCTTGCTGGGGCGGCGCTGGACCCGGGGCGGGGTCACGCCGTCCGCCAGGCGGCGGGTCGTCAGGAGGAACGCCGTGTGCGCCACCATCCGATGGTCCGGGCGGACCGCCATGCCCACCACGTGCCACGGGCGCAGCAGCGTTTCCCAGGATTGGGGTTCCGTCCAGTTCTGCTGCTCGCGGATCGCCTCCGTGATCCGGGACAGCTGGGTCGTCGTGGCCACGTAGACGACCAGGACGCCGCCGGGCAGCAGCTTCTCGTGGACCTTGTCCAGGACGTCCCAGGGCGCGAGCATGTCGAGCACCACCCGGTCGACCGGATCGCCGTCGTACTCCTGGACGTCGCCCAGCTGCAGCGTCCAGTTGTCCGGCTTGTCGCCGAAGAAGCGCCGCACGTTGCGCTCCGCGTGCTCCGCGTGGTCCTCGCGCACCTCGAACGACGTCACGCTGCCCTCGGGACCGACCGCGCGCAGCAGGGAGCAGCTCAGCGCGCCCGATCCGGCACCGGCCTCCAGCACCCGCGCGCCCGGGCGGATGTCGCCCCACATGAGGATCTGCGCCGCGTCCTTCGGGTAGATGACCTGGGCGCCGCGCGGCATCGACAGCACGTAGTCGGCCAGCAGCGGCCGCAGCGCCAGGAACGACGTGCCGCCCGCCGAGGTCACCACCGAGCCCTCCGGCTTGCCGATCAGGTCGTCGTGCGCGAGGGCACCGCGGTGCGTGTGGTACTCCCCTCCCTGCTCCAGGACGACCGTGTACTTCCGGCCCTTCGGGTCGGTCAACTGGACCCGGTCGCCGGGCTGGAACTCACCGCTGACGGTGCTGCTCAACTGCTGCCTACCTTCTCCACGCTGGTACAGCGCACCATCGTCGCAGAGCGCCCGGAGAAGGCTCGGGTCGGCGTCCGCCACCCCATTGCCGCTGCGCAGGTCCCGTGAGCGTTTTGGGGCGCTATGACACCCCAAAACGCTCACGGGCGGCTCACTCGCGACGGGAGCGCAGCGCGTTGCGGAGGTCCTCGCGGCGCAGCACGCCGCTGGGCCTGCCCTCGCTGTCGACCACGAGGAACTGCCAGGCCAGCACCGACTGCACCCGCTCCAGGATCGCGTCCGGGGTCTCGCTGTCGAGCAGGATCGTGTCCGGGTCGACCGGTTCGGCCGCGCGCTCGGCCGGTTCGTTCGGCGCGTGGGTGGCCAGGCGCTCCGCCGCGGTCTGGTCGAGCAGGCCGACCGCGATGCCGTCGGCCCGCACCAGCACCACTCCCCGCCCCGCCGCCGCCAGCAGCGCATCGCCCACCGGGCTCTCCGCCGGGAGCTGCAGGACCGGGCGCACCAGGTCCCCCAGCGCCAGGCCCGCGGGCCAGCGCTTGCGCTGCTCGGCCGCGTGCTCCGCGCTCGCACCGGCCACCACGAACCACGCCATCAGCACGCACACGCCCAGCCGCAGCCACTGGTCCTGGGCGTTGTTGAGCAGGCCGACCAGCGCCCAGCCGATCAGGACCGCCGCCACCACTCCCGCGCCGATCACGCCCGCCGTGGTGCCCGTGGCGCGCTTGCCGGTGAGCCGCCAGGTCAGCGCCCGCAGCATCCGGCCGCCGTCCAGCGGCAGGCCCGGCAGCAGGTTGAACACCGCCACCGCGAGGTTCGCCACGCAGGTCTGCGCGACCAGCAGCCAGATCGCGCCGCCGGGCACCAGCGCGAACCAGCCGATGCCGGTCGCCAGCGCCAGCGCCATCGACACCGCGGGCCCGGCCGCCGCGATCAGGCCCTCCTGGGTGGGTTTCGGCGGCGTCCGGGAGATCTCCGACAGGCCGCCGAGCAGGAACAGGCGAACGCGCCGCACCGGCAGCCCCAGGCGCAGCGCGACGATGCAGTGCCCGAGCTCGTGCAGCAGCACCGAAACCGCCAGCAGCACGGTGAACACCGCCGCCAGCAGCGCGCTCTCCCAGATCCCCGCGCCCGGCAGTATCCGGCCCACCAGCGGCGTGTAGAGCAGCACGATCAGCGCCGCCCCGAGCCACCACGACGGCGACAGCAGCACCGGCACCCCGGCGATGCGGCACAGCAGCAGGCCGCCGTCGTTCAACTTGGGCCGGGTGGGCGGGGACGCGGTCGACGGCATGCACGCAGGGTAGTGCCCCGTCCGTGAGGCAGTCGTGATCCGTGCAGGGGGTGATCGCGTGTCGGTCGGCTCGATTAGGGTCTCGGGCCATGGCGGAACCTGCGCAGGCGACAGGCGGGACACTCCAGGACGGCAGGCCCAGGCGGCCGGCGCTGTCCCCGTCCCGCGCGAGCGATTTCAAGCAGTGCCCGCTGCTCTACCGGTTCCGCGCCGTGGACCGGCTGCCGGAAACGCCCAGCAAGGCGCAGGTGCGCGGCACCGTGGTGCATTCAGTGCTGGAGCGCCTGTTCGAACTGCCGACGGCCGAGCGCGACCAGGCGCAGGCGCGGGCGCTGCTGCAGCCGGCCTGGGACGGGCTGCTCGCGCAGCAACCCGAGCTCGGCGAGCTGTTCGACGGTCCCGACGATCCCGAACTGGCGGGCTGGCTGGAGTCAGCGAACGCGCTGCTGGACGCCTACTTCGAGCTGGAGGACCCGCGCCGGCTGGAGCCGGAGGCCTGCGAGCTGCGGGTGGAGACCGAGCTCGACTCCGGGGTGCTGCTGCGCGGGTTCATCGACCGCGTCGACGTGGCCCCGACCGGCGAGATCCGGCTGGTCGACTACAAGACCGGTGCCGCGCCGCGGGAGATCGGCGAGGCCAAGGCGATGTTCCAGATGAAGTTCTACGCCCTGGTGCTGTGGCGCACCCGCGGCGAGATCCCCCGCCAGCTGCTGCTGATGTACCTGGCCAGCAAGCAGCGCCTGGCCTACACGCCGGACGAGACGGAGCTGCGCCGCTTCGAGCGCACCCTGGAGGCGATCTGGCAGGCGATCCTGCGGGCGGGCAAGACGGGTGACTTCCGGCCGAACCCCAGCCGCCTGTGCGACTACTGCGACCACAAGCCGCTGTGCCCGGCCTTCGGCGGCACCCCGCCGCCCTACCCGGGCTGGCCGGAACCCGACCCGGGCCCAGAATCCGTCCTCGACCGCACCGACTGACCCGTCGCCCGGGGGATCCCAGTTTCAATTGAAACTGGGATCCCCCGGCGTGTTGGGACCCGACACGCCAGAGGTTGTGGACAACTCACGCAATTTCAATGGAAATCGAAGGTCCGATTTCCATTGAAATTGCGGCACCCCGGACGGCGGCCGGGCCCTCGGACCGGGCCCTCGGGCGGTCAGTCCTCGTAGGGGTCGTAGTTGGCGGCGGTGCCGAAGTCGCCGGCCTGGGTCGGGTCGATGACCGCGAAGCGGGCGCCGCTGGGATCCCGGAGGACCGCGACCCGGCCGATGCTGGAGTCGTACGGATCAACCCGCACGCGGCCGCCGAGGCCGATCGCGCGGCGGACCAGCTCGTCGGTGCCGACCTCCGCGTCGACGCCGAGGTAGAGCAGCCAGTGCGGCTTGGTCGACTCCGTGATGAAGTCGCGGATCATGCTGACCCGGGCGCACACCGACTCGTCCCCGAGGTACCAGACGGAGTAGTCCGAGCGGTGCTCGGTGCCGAACTGCTCGGCGCTGTAGCCGAAGAGCTCCTGGAAGAAGGTGTCCGCGGTCTGCGCCTTGATGGTGACCAGCTCGGCCCACATCAGGGTGCCCGGCAGCCCGACGTCGAACTGCCAGGACTCCTCGGGTTCCAGCAGCCCGAACTCGGCCCCGGCCGGCCCGACCAGCACCGTCTTGGCGCCCAGCCCGGGCACCTCGTTGCGCGGCACGGTCACCGTCGCGCCCAGCGCCACGGCCCGCTCCGCGAAGGCCTCGCAGTCCGCGGTGGCCAGGTAGAGCCGCCAGCTCGACTGGTCACCGGAGGCGGCCCGCAGGCTCGCCACCGGGAAACCCTCGCGCATGGCGATCACGTGTTCGCCGGAGACCGGATCGCGATGGGTTTCGTACGTCCAGTCGAACAGCCCGGAGTAGAACTCCTGAGCCCGCTCGAGATCCGTGGTGATCAGCTCTATCCAGCAGGGCATCCCTTCGTAGAGCTCCCACCGCGGCGGGGTAGTTCCCGGTACCACGACGGCCATTTCCTCACCCCCACCGGCTCGTTCAAGATCGTCTCGGATTCCATTATCCGCAATCGGCACGGCCGACTCGGGGCACTCGGATCACAATCCGGTGGAGCAATCGGACATACGGGACGAGGGACGCGGCGTTCACCGGAGCACCAGCCGAAAACGCCACGCCCACCCGGCGCGGACCGGGTGGGCGTGGCGTTCGGACCAGGCTTCAGAGGCGGCAGGCCCTGATGTCGGAGGACAGGATGGCCTTGGCGCCGACCGCGGCGAGGCGGTCCATGATCGCCGGGGCGTCCTTGCGAGAGACCATCGCGCGCACCGCCACCCAGCGGTCGTCGGCCAGCGGCGACATGGTCGGCGACTCCAGGCCCGGCGTCACCTTGGTGGCGTCGTCGAGCAGATCGCGCGGGCAGTTGTAGTCCAGCATCACGTACTGCTGGGCGAACACCACGCCCTGCAGGCGGGCGATGAGCTGGTTCTTGGCCTGCTCGTCGTCCGAACCGCGGCGCTCGATCACCACCGCCTCGGAGTTGCAGATCGGCTCGCCGAAGGCGACCAGGCCGTGCTGGCGCAGCGTGCGGCCGGAGCCGACCACGTCGGCGATGGCGTCGGCGACGCCGAGCTGGATGGAGATCTCCACCGCGCCGTCGAGCCGGATGACGTCGGCCGTCACGCCGTGCTGCGCGAGGTCGTCGGTGACCAGCCTCGGGTAGGACGTGGCGATCCGCTTGTCCTGCAGGTCCGCGACGGCCCAGTCGTGCTGGCCCGCCGGGGCGGCGTAGCGGAACGTGGAGCCGCCGAAGCCGAGCGCGAGCCGCTCCTCGACCGGGGCGCCGGAATCGCGGGCCAGGTCGCGGCCGGTGAGCCCGAGGTCGAGCTCGCCGGAGCCGACGTAGATCGCGATGTCCTTGGGGCGCAGGAAGAAGAACTCGACGTCGTTGGTGGTGTCCAGGACGGTGAGGTCCCGCTGCTCATGGCGCTGCCGGTACCCGGCTTCCGCGAGCATCTCGGATGCGGGACCGGCGAGGGTGCCCTTGTTGGGCACAGCCACACGCAGCATGGGACCAATTCTCCTCGGTTCATTCCTGGGATGGGTTCACAGGTAGCGGTAGACGTCCTCAAGGGACAGTCCGCGCCCCAGCATGATGACCTGCAGCCGGTACAGCAGCTGCGAGATCTCCTCGGCGAGCTGTTCGTCCGATTCGTGCTCGGCGGCGATCCACACCTCGCCGGCCTCTTCGAGGACCTTCTTGCCCTGGGCATGCGTCCCGGCGTCGAGCGCGGCCACCGTCGCCGAGCCCTCCGGACGGGTCCGGGCTCGTTCCTGCAGTTCGGCGAACAACTCGTCGAAGGTCTTCACAGTCCACGATCCTTGCATCCCGGGCCGCCGAACCAGAAGGCGGACCCGCTCGTTTGCGGGTTTCATCACGGCGCGTCACCCGCCGGACACCTCAGTGGAACCCGGTGGTCGCCTCCAGCACCGCCCCGAGCGTGTCCTTGACCATGGCCAGCGCGGCGCCCCGCGGGCTCGACCGGCCACCGGAGACGGCGACCGTCCCGGCTTCGCCGCAGTCGTAGCTGATCGCCTTCTCCGGCCCCAGCAGTGCGCCGAAGGTGCTCCCCGCGGGTTCGGCGCGCAGCTCGACGCGCACCAGCCCAGGCTCCTCGCGCTGCGCGCCGGCGACCTGCCGGAGCCGGTGGCCTTCCGGCACCGGCGGCAGCGGTTCGCGGATCGGCTCCGCCGCGACCGCGACGTCCGCCGGGTCCCAGCCCCACAGCAGGCCGGTGATCAGCCGGAGCTTGGTCGCGGCGTCCTTGCCGGAGAGGTCGGCGGTGGGGTCGGCCTCGGCGATGCCGCGCCGCTGGGCCTCGACGACCGCGCCGGCCAGGCCGTGACCTGCGGCGATCCGGTCGAGGACGAAGGTCGCGGTGCCGTTCGGGCAGCCCTGCACGGCGCGGACGTCGAAGCCGCGCAGCACCGAGCGGGCCAGGTCACCGGCAGGCATCGCGGCGCCGGTCGCCCCGGAGATCCGCACCGACCGCCCGGCCAGGCGCGCGGCCTCGTCGAGCTTCCGCCAATGCGTGAGCAGGTGCGACTTCGTCGCGGTCACGACGTGCGCGCCGTGCTGCAACGCCTGCAGGGCGTCCAGCGCGGGCTGGTCGCTGCCGTCCGAAGGCACGGCCTGCGCCAGCACCCGGGCGCCGGCGAGCAGGTCGGCGATCTCACCGGCGGGATCCCACTGCCCGCGGGACGGCACGGCGCCATCGACCCGGACCTGCGATTGCCTGCCGCGGACGGCGACGACGTGCAGGTCGGCGCCGTAGGTGTCGCGCCAGCGCGCGCGGTGCCGCCGGACCAGCTCGACGTACTCCCGCCCCACCGGCCCGTACCCGGCCAGGACGATCGGCACGTCGATCATCACGCCGCCCGGGCGAACAGCTCACCGAGGGCGGCGAAGTCCACGTCCGCCAGCGAGTCGCGCAGGACCCGGTGCGGGCCGGGCTGCAGCGGCACCTCGCAGGGGATGGCGATCACCAGGCAGCCGGCGGCCTCGGCCGCGGCCACCCCGGTCGGGGAGTCCTCGATCGCGACGCACCGCGCCGGGTCGACGCCGAGCAGCCGCGCGGCCTTCAGGTACGGCTCCGGCTCGGGCTTGTTCTTGCCGTCCACCTCGTCGCCGCAGACCGTCACGTCGAACGAGTCCCGGCCGAGGGTCTCCAGCGCCAGCTCCGTCAGGGAGCGGATCGTGGAGGTCACCAGCGCGGTGGGGATGCCCAGCTCGCGGGCCTCGCGCAGCGCCTCCTGCGCGCCCGGCCGCCACGGCAGGCCCAGCTCGAACAGCTCCTCCATGCGGGCCGCGACCCACTTCGCCGCCGCGTCGACCTCCGCAGTGCCGACTTCTTCCGGCACGCCCGCGATCCCGACATCGGCCAGCAGCATTCGCATGCTGCGGGTCATGTTGGAGCCGACCATCGCCTCCCGGGTCGCGTCGGTGAGCGCGCCGCCGAGATGCCGTGCGTAGTCGTCCAGCGCGATGGTCCACAGCTTCTCGGAGTCGACGAGCGTGCCGTCCATGTCGAACAGGACTGCGGCGGGCGAGTTCTGACCGGCGTCGCGGGTCACTCGGGGATCTCCGTTCCGGGAAGAGGTGTGGACCATGACCTCCACCAGTACAGCACCCGAGGTCCGGCCTCCCCCAGCGAAAGTGTCCAATCCCTCGTCGCCCCGCCCCACCGGCCACGATCGGAGCAATCGACGCGCGGCCCGGGCCCGGTCGGCGCAACGCGCAGACCCGAACGAGCGACGCGTGATCGTTCGGGCGGAAGGCGAGATCGGCTTCACCTACCTTGGAAGACCGCATTCCCGTTGGGAGGAGGACGCGCATGGTGTTCAGCAGGACGGGCCGGGCCGCGGCGGCGTTGCTCGCGGTCGCGATGCTCGCGCTCGGCGGAACGGCTGCTGCGCAACCGGAAAACCCGGAAACCTCGGCGGCGGGGAACAATCCGGTCTACTTCGTGCACGGCTACAACCCGGGCAGCGACGCGAACTGCAAGACCATCTGGGGCGATGCCGTCGACTACTTCGAGAAGCGCGGCTGGCCCGGCGGGCAGCTGAAGACCGTCGGCTACTACAAGGGCGACACCGGCTGCGACGTCTCGATCAGCGACGACAACACCACCGGCACGCGGATCAAGCACGTGGCCGCCGACTTCGCCAACTACATCTACGAGCACCACACGAAGAAGGGCGAATCGGTCGACATCGTGGCGCACTCGATGGGCGGGCTGGTCACCCGCGTCGCGCTGCTGGGTTCGGCCAAGGGCTGGTCGGGTTTCCCGAAGGGGCCGCTGAAGGTCGGCGACGTCGTCACGCTCGGCACCCCGCACCGGGGCGTGCGCAACCCGGACGCCTCGGACACCACGCAGTGGAAGTCGATGGACCCGGACTCGGAGTTCATGCGCGTCCTGCACGCGCCGGAGAACCGCCTGAGCCAGTCCTGGGCGGCCGGGACGGACTGGACGTTCGCGGGCGCCAACGAGGACGAAACGGTCAGCGGCACGTCCGCGATCGACAAGGGCTACCACGCCGACCACAAGTTCCGGTACCTCAACGGGAACAGCCCGAAGGTGACGCACTCCGGCATCCGCGAGATCGCCGGCGGCAAGCACAACCTCCGCTACTGGCATTCCGGCGAAGGCGTCCCGCACGACACCGGAAACGGCTGGGCCCCGGTCAAGACCGCCTACGAAGCGGTGAACCAGAACGGCAAGTGGTAGCTCAGGTGTTGAAGTACTTGGCCTCCGGGTGGTGGGCGACGATCGCGTCGGTGGACTGCTCCGGGTGCAGCTGGAACTCCTCGGACAGCGTCACGCCGATGCGTTCCGGCCGCAGCAGCTCGACGATCTTGGCGCGGTCCTCCAGGTTCGGGCAGGCGCCGTAGCCGAGGGAGAAGCGGGCGCCGCGGTAGCCCAGCCGGAAGAATTCCTCCACAGTGGACGGATCTTCGGCCGCCACCGGAACGCCGGAGGCGAACAGCAGTTCCTGGCGGACGCGGCGGTGCCAGTACTCCGCCAGCGCCTCGGTGAGCTGCACCCCGAGGCCGTGGATCTCCAGGTAGTCGCGGTAGGCGTTGCGGGCGAACAGCTCGTTGGCGAAGTCGGCGATGGGCTGGCCCATCGTGACCAGTTGCAGCGGCAGCACGTCCACCTGCCCGGACGCCTCGGCGCGTTCCCGCGAGCGGAAGAAGTCCGCGAGGCACAGGTGCCGGTCGCGGGCCTGGCGCGGGAACGCGAAGCGGCAGCGCTCCGGCGCGTCCGCCGCGGGCCCGGCCAGCACGACCAGGTCGTCGCCCTCGGACACGCACGGGAAGTAGCCGTAGACCACCGCCGCGTGCTGCAGGATCCCCTCGGTGGCGAGCTGGTCCATCCAGTACCGCAGCCGCGGCCGCCCCTCCGATTCGACGAGTTCCTCGTAGGTCGGGCCGCCCTTCGCGCCGCGCAGCCCCCACTGGCCGAAGAACGTGGCCCGTTCGTCCAGGTAGGCGGAGTATTCGCCGACCGGCACGCCGCGCACCTCGCGCCCGCCCCAGAACGGCGGCGTGGGCACCGGAACGCCGGCAGCCACGTCCGAGCGGGTCACCGGCTCGGGAACGGCGGCCGCCTTGCGCTTCTCGGCGATCCGCAGCGACCGCTCCCGGCGGGCCTTTCGCTCCGCCTTCTTCGCCTCCTCCGCCTGGTCCGGGACGATCACGCCGCCGCGCTTGCGGGCCATGATGGAATCCATCAGCCGCAGGCCCTCGAAGGCGTCCCGGGCGTAGCGCACCTCGCCGCGGTAGAGCTCGTCGAGATCACCCTCCACATAGGACCGGGTCAGCGCGGCGCCACCGAGCAGCACCGGGTACTCCTCGGCCACTCCCCTGGCGTTGAGCTCCGCCAGGTTCTCCTTCATGATCATCGTCGACTTCACCAGCAGCCCGGACATGCCGATGGCATCCGCGCGGTGCTGCTGCGCGCTGTCCAGGATCGTGCCGATCGACTGCTTGATGCCGAGGTTGACCACGTTGTAGCCGTTGTTGGACACGATGATGTCGACGAGGTTCTTGCCGATGTCGTGCACGTCGCCCTTGACGGTGGCCAGCACGAGAGTGCCCTTGCCCGCGGCGGATTCCCGCTCCAGGTGCGGTTCCAGGTAGGCGACGGCGGCCTTCATGACCTCGGCGGACTGCAGCACGAACGGCAGCTGCATCTGCCCGGAGCCGAACAGCTCGCCGACGACCTTCATCCCGGCCAGCAGGTTCTCGTTGATGATCTCCAGCGGTGGCTTCTCGACCATCGCCGCGTCCAGGTCGGCTTCCAGCCCGTTGCGCTCGCCGTCGACGATCCGCCGCTCCAGGCGCTCGAACAGCGGCAGCGCCGCGAGTTCCTCGGCCCGCGACGCCCGGCTGGACTTCGCGGTCTGCCCCTCGAAGAGCTCCATCAGCTTCTGCAGCGGGTCGTAGCCCTCGCGGCGCCGGTCGTAGACCAGGTCGAGCGCGACCTCCCGCTGCTCGTCCGGGATCTTGTTCATCGGCAGGATCTTCGAGGCATGCACGATCGCCGTGTCCAGGCCCGCTTCCCGGCACTCGTTGAGGAACACCGAGTTCAGCACCTGCCGCGCCGCCGCGTTCAGTCCGAAGGAGACGTTCGAAATACCCAGCGTGGTGCGGACTTCCGGGTGCGCGCGCTTGAGCTCGCGGATCGCCTCGATGGTCTCGACGCCGTCCCGTCGGACCTCCTCCTGGCCGGTGGAGATCGGGAACGTCAGGGTGTCGATGATGATGTCCGACTCCGCCATCCCCCAGTTCGAGGTCAGGTCGTCGATCATCCGGCCGGCGACCCGCAGCTTCCAGTCCTTGGTGCGGGCCTGCCCGTCCTCGTCGATGCACATCACCACCACCGCGGCGCCGTGCTCGCGGACGAGCTCCATGACGCGGCTGTAGCGGGAATCCGGGCCGTCGCCGTCCTCGTAGTTGACCGAGTTGACCACGCACCGGCCGCCGAGGCGTTCGAGCCCGGCGCGCAGCACCGGCGGCTCGGTCGAGTCCAGCATCACCGGCAGCGTCGAGGCGGTGGCCAGCCGCGCGGCCAGCTCGGCCATGTCGGCGGCCCCGTCGCGGCCCACGTAGTCCACGCAGAGGTCGATCAGGTGCGCCCCGTCGCGGGTCTGGGCCTTGGCGATCTCGACGCAGGAATCGTATTCGCCCTCCAGCATCGCCTCGCGGAACGCCTTGGAGCCGTTGGCATTCGTGCGCTCGCCGACCACCAGCACCGACGCGTCCTGGGCGAACGGCACGGCCTGGTACAGCGAGCTGACGCCCGGCTCGGGCTGCGGCTCGCGCCGCGGCGGTGTCAGGTCGCGCACCGCCTCGACGACCTGGCGGATGTGCTCGCCGGTCGTGCCGCAGCAGCCGCCGACCAGCCGGGCGCCGTACTGCGTGACGAACTCGGCGAGCGCCTCGGCCAGCTCCTCGGGCGTCAGCGGGTACACCGCGCCGTCGGGGCCGAGCTGCGGCAACCCGGCGTTGGGCATCACCGACAGCGGCACCCGCGATTGCTTGGCCAGCTGCCGCAGGTGCTCGCTCATCTCGGCCGGACCGGTCGCGCAGTTCATCCCGATCAGGTCGATGCCCAGCGGCTCCAGCGCGGTCAGCGCGGCGGTGATCTCGGTGCCCAGCAGCATCGTGCCGGTGGTCTCCACGGTCACCTGCGCGATGATCGGCACCCGCCGCCCGGCCCGCGCCATGCCGCGCTTGGCGGCCAGCACCGAAGCCTTGGTCTGCAACAGGTCCTGCGAGGTCTCCACCAGCACGGCGTCGATCCCGCCGTCGAGCATGCCGACGGTCTGCTCCGCGTAGGCGTCGCGCAGCGCCTCGAAGGTCACGTGCCCCAGCGTCGGCAGCTTGGTGCCCGGCCCCATCGCGCCCAGCACGAACCGCGGCTGCTCGGCGGTGGCGAACTCGTCGGCGCATTCCCTGGCCAGCCGCGCGCCGCGCTCGGAGAGTTCGCGGATGCGGTCGGCGATGCCGTACTCGCCGAGGTTGGCCAGGTTCGCGCCGAAGGTGTTCGTCTCGATCGCGTCCGCCCCGGCCGCCAGGTAGCCGCGGTGCACGTCGCGCACCACGTCCGGGCGGGTGGCGTTGAGGATCTCGTTGCAGCCCTCCAGGCCCGCGAAGTCGTCGAGGCCCAGCGGCACCTCCTGCAGCATGGTGCCCATCGCGCCGTCGGCGACGAGAACCCGGCGCTCCAGCGCCTCCAGCAGCGGTGACCAGGGAGAATGCGGCATACCGACCAGCGTACGAGCGCATCCCAACCCAATTCCCACAGTGTGGTACGAGGCTCCCAGCGCCACGGGATCCCCGTCTCGTGCCCGCAATTTCCATTGAAATCGAACCTTCGATTTCAATGGAAATTGCGGGACGACCGGACCCGGAGCGGGGCGCGACGGGCCGGGGTGCCCCCGGGCGGAGCGCTTGGGGCAGGTCTAGATCAGGCCTCGGTGCTGGAGGTAGCGGAACACCGCGATGCCCGGGAGGACCGGCAGCCAGTACGTCAGCAGGCGGGAGATCAGCACTCCGGTGATCGCCGCCGTCGCCGGCACGCCCATCGCTCCGAGGCCCGCGAGCAGCACCGCCTCGACCGCGCCCAGCCCGCCGGGCGAGGGCACCAGGTGACCGAGGGTGTTGCCGATGATGAACACGACCGTCACGGCCGTCCAGGAGAAGTCCGGGTGCAGCGCGGCCAGCGACGCGGCCAGGCCCAGCCCCGACACCACGAGGTAACCCAGCGCGCCGCCGAAGAGCTGGAGCGCGCGGACCGGGTGGCGCAACGTCTCCAGCAGCTCCCGGCCGACCTCCAGCGACGGCGCGACGATCCGGCGGCGGCCGAACGGCGAGGCGATCACGGCCGCCGCGATCACCACGACCGCGGCGGCGCCGGCCAGCACCGGCCAGCCGGTCGGGATCGACAGGTTGGTGAACGTGCCGGACAGGCCGACCGCGAACACGCCGATCACGGCCACGACGAACGCCACCGCACCGGTGCCCGCCTGGTTCAGCAGCGTCACCCCGACCGCCAGCGGCCGCCGCAACCCGAGGCGTTCCATGTAGACCACGTTGATGCCGAAGAACCCGGCGCCGCCGGGCGTGGTGCGCCCGGTGAACGCGGCCGCCATCTGCACCAGGAACGTCCGCCAGAACGGCAGCGGGATCCGGCTGGAGCCCTGCACGGAGATCGACGACAGCAGGATCGCGACGAACCCGGTCACGACCGCCACCGCCAGCCAGCCCCAGTTGGCGTGCCGCACCGCCGTGAGCACCTCGCCCATGCTGGACAGTTCTGGGAGCAGCAGGTACACCGCAGCGGCGATGAGCAGCAGGCCGATCACGGTGATCGGGCGGACCGGCGAGCGGAAGCCCGGGATCGGCAGGCCCAGCCCGTCCGCCAGGGTTTCGCGCAGCTCGGCCAGCAGGAAGCGCCCGCGCTCCGCCTGGCTCCTGATGCGCCGTGGCAGCGCCGGCGGCACCAGGTTCCGCAGCGCCGCCGCGAGCTGCTCGGCCGGCAGCGCGCTGATCGCGCTTCGCACCGCGCGCTCGGTGCCGACCACCGCCGCCAGCGACACCAGCGCCTCGGCCAGGTCCTGGGCCAGGCGCGCCGCGTCCGCGCCCGCGTGGCTGAACGTGAAGCTGAGCAGCCACGGCCGGTTCTCGTCGTCCACCAGGATGTTCTTCGCACGAAGGTCGTGATGGGCGATGCGGGCCGCGGCCAGGGCCGCGAGCTGCGTCCAGATCGCCGCGAGCAGCTGGTCGTCGATCTCGGCGCCGCGCAGCTCCGACAGCCGGCGCCCGGCGATCTGGCGGACCACCAGCAGCGCGGGCGCGTGCTTGACGTCGCAGGCCAGCACGACCTGCGGGGTGCGCACGCCGGCCCGTTCGGCGAGCAGCGTCACGTAGGCCTCGTGCTCCACCTCGTGGTGCGGCGTCGACAGGTGCGGCTCGTCCTGGACGTCGAGCAGCGTGAGCAGGCGCTTGATCTTGTACCAGGGCCCGGCGCGGCGGCTCATCCGCCGCACCACCTTGGCCCGCAGCGTCCACCCCGCCGTGGTGCCCACGGCGAACTCCCGCGGCTCCAGCAGCCGGTGGCGCAGCGCGACGATCCAGGTCGGTTCCAGCCCGGCCAGCTCCAGCTCGCCCAGGATCACCTGGCCGGAGATCTTCCGCCCCGGCGCGCCCCAGACGACGTGGCAGAGCAGGCCGACGCCCCACCCCAGCAGCGCGCCGCCCACGGCGTCCAGCGGCAGGTGCCCACCGAGGTGCACCACCGCCACCCCGACCAGCACGGCGAGGGCCCACCCGAGGTACCGCGCGGTGCGGCCCAGGTAGGGCGCGGCGACCACCGCCAGCACGGTCACGATGGCCACTTCGCCCGCTGGGAACGGGAAACCGCCCGGCGGCCCGGGGAACGGCACGGGCACCGGGCGGACGCCCAGCACGTGCTGCATGAGCCCGGCCAGCGCCCACGTCGCCGCGCCCGACGCCGCGCACAGCAGCGCCACCCGGATCCAGCCGAAGTACATCGCCACCGCGGTGGCTCCGGCGATCCCGGCCCAGCCGCCGACCCAGGTGAGCACCACCCACAGCGGGTCGGTGACCGCCGGGATCCGCTCCAGCTGCTGGTAGAGGGCGAGCTCGACGGGGTTGGCGGGCACCAGGACGAGCAGCACGCTCAGCGTGAGCAGCCCGCCGACGAGGGCCAGCTGGGCCAGGTCCTTCGGGCGGCGGCCGATCGACAGCCGCAGCCGGGACTTCGGGGATATCCCGGTCCCGTCGCTCGATGACGCTCCGGTGCTGTCCACTGGCTGGATCGGCTTCCCTCGACCGCTGACACCCACGGTGACTCGGGTAAAGGGTCTGGCCCCGGCTCCCTCCCGTCAAACCGGGATGAGGATCGTTCCACCACGGCACCGCACTGCAGGCTTGGGAGAACGGTGGCTCCCGCGTGTTCGCGCGCGGCGGATGATGTTCGGCGGGGACGTCGGGCGCTCGCGTCGGCGTGGCGTCGTAGGCTGGCGCCGTGACCGATCGCGACGCACACATCACCGGACAACAGCGCGCCGAACTGCCCCCGCTGACCGACCCGATCGTCGTCAGCGCCTTCGAGGGCTGGAACGATGCAGGCGACGCCGCCAGTTCCGCGATCGAGCACCTGCAGCTCATCTGGGACGCGGAGCCGCTCAGCGAGGTGGACCCGGACCCGTACTACGACTTCCAGGTCACCCGCCCCACGGTGAAGCTGGTCGACGGCATCACCCGCCAGGTCTCCTGGCCGACCACGCGGCTGACGGTCTGCCGCCCGCCCGGCTGCGATCACGACGTGGTGCTGGTGCACGGCATCGAGCCGAACATGCGCTGGCGGGCGTTCTGCGCCGAACTCGTCGAGCAGATCGAGCGGATCGGCGCCCGCACCGTGGTCACCCTGGGCGCCCTGCTCGCGGACGCGCCGCACACCCGGCCGGTGCCGGTCAGCGGCGCGGCCTACGACACCGAGTCGGCCGCCCGCTACGGGCTGGAGCGCTCTCGCTACGAGGGCCCGACCGGGATCGTCGGGGTGTTCCAGGACGCCTGCGTGCAGGCCGGGATCCCGGCGATCTCGTTCTGGGCGGCGGTGCCGCACTACGTGTCGCAGCCGCCGTCGCCGAAGGCCACGCTGGCGCTGCTGCACCGGGTCGAGGAGGCGCTCGACGTGGAGGTGCCGCTGGGCAACCTGCCCGAGCAGGCCGAGGAGTGGGAGCAGACCGTCAGCGAGATGGCGGAGGAGGACGAGGACGTCCGCAACTACGTCCGCGCGCTGGAGGAGCGCGGGGACGCCGAGGTCAAGCTGACCGAGGCCAGCGGGGACGCGATCGCCGCGGAGTTCGAGCGCTACCTGCGCCGCCGCGGTCCGGGCGGCCCCGGCGGCAAGGGGCCGCTGGGCCCCGGCCCGGGCTGACCGGCGCCTTCGCGGCCGTTGGCGACAAATGGACTGGACCTTGACGCGAGCAATGGTCTAGTCCATTTTTTGTTGTGCCCCAGATCACTCCCGACGGATCGGAGCACTCCCATGCCACGGATGCGCACCGCGCTCGCCGCCCTGGTCGGCCTGGTCGGGCTGACGCTGCCCGCCACCGCCGCGGCCGCCCCCGAACCCGCCGCGCCGGACATCCCCGCCCACGCCCTGGTCGGCTACCTGCACGCCAGCTTCGCCAACGGCTCCGGCTACGTGCGCATCGCCGACGTGCCCGCCGAATGGGACGTCATCGACCTCGCCTTCGCCGAGCCCACCTCCCCCACCTCCGGCCGGCTGGAGTTCAACCGCTGTCCGGCCGCCGAATGCCCGAACGTCGAGACCGACGAGGAGTTCACCGCCGGCATCGAGGCCAAGCAGGCCGAGGGCAAGAAGGTGCTGCTGTCGGTCGGCGGCGCCAACGGGCAGGTCCGGCTGGAGACCGCGGGCGCGCGCGACGCCTTCGTCGAATCCGCCGCCGCGATCATCGACCGCTACGGCCTCGACGGCATCGACATCGACTTCGAGGGCCACTCGCTGGAACTCGCCCCCGGCGACACCGACCTGAAGAACCCGACCACGCCGGTCGTGGTCAACCTGATCGCCGCGCTCCGGGCGCTGAACGAGCGCTACGGCCCGGACTTCGTGCTGACCATGGCGCCGGAGACGTTCTTCGTCCAGCTCGGCTACCAGCACTACGGCGGCGGCTCCGGCGCCGACCCGCGCGCCGGCTCGTACCTGCCGGTGATCGACGCGCTGCGGGCGGACCTGGACCTGCTGCACGTCCAGAACTACAACTCGGGCCCGATCATGGGCCTGGACGACCAGTACCACACGATGGGCACCGCGGACTTCCACGTGGCGATGATCGACATGCTGCTGACCGGCTTCCCGCTGGCGAAGAACCCGGACAACGCCTTCGCGCCGCTGGCGCCGGAACAGGTCGCCATCGGCCTGCCCGCGGCCAACCCGGCGGGCAACGGCTTCACCCCGGTCCCGGAGGTCCACAAGGCGCTCGATTGCCTGCGCGCGGGCACCGGCTGCGGCCCGTACCGACCGCACGGCACCTATCCGGCCCTGCGCGGCCTGATGGCGTGGTCGATCAACTGGGACGCCTACCACGGCAACGAGTTCGCCAAGGCCCACGACGCCTACTGACCCGGGCGCCTGCCGCCGAACAGCTCGGCGGCAGGCGCCCCGGCTCACCGAATCCGGCGGATCAGGTGGTTCGGCGGCGGGCGAAGAACATCGCCGCCGCTCCGAGGGCGAGGCCCACGACCGCCGCGATCGTCACCGGGAGCCAGGGGAAGGACCGATCGGCGCGGGTGGCCGCGCGGAAGTCGGGGACCGCGTTCGGGTCGCCGACCTGGCCCTTGCGATCCACCGTGGTGCCGTCCGCCCAGCCGTTGCCCAGGTCGCAGTTGACCCGGTCCCGCGCCGAGATCGACCCCTCCGGCAGCGACATGTCCAGGCTCTCCGCCCTGGCCGTCACCCCCGGCGGCGGCTCGACCGCCGGCTTGCGGATGCCGAACTGCTCCTTGGTGCGGGCCTCGACGTCCGCCACCAGGTACTCGGTGAGGTCCAGGCCGTCCATCGCCCACTTGTTGCTCCAGTCGGTGAGCAACGCGCGGGCCCGCGGGGCATCGCCGGCCCGGTACGCCTCGGCCGCCTGCTGCTCGACGCCGCCGATCTCGCCGAGCATCTGGGCCTCGAAGCCCTCGAACGCCTTCGTGACGTCGGCGAGGAACACCTCCGGCCGGTCGCAGGTGTAGTACATGAGCCGCTTCGACTCGTAGGTGGCCGAGCGGGTCGCCTCCTGCGCCGCGTACTCCGGGCTCAGGTAGTTGGCCGCCGCCCCGGACGTCAGGTAGCGGTGCTGGCCGTACTCCGGCGGCACGGTTTCGGCACCGATGTGGAACGGGATGTACGGCGCGGTGATCGCGGCGGTGTTGGCCACCCACAGCGTCGCGAGCTCCGGATGCGCCAGATCCGCCTTCAGCTCGGCGACCTGCCCGTAACCGGAGCGGTCGTCGGACCAGCGCGGGTCGCGGACCATGCGCTGCATGTCCACCAGCGAAACCTCGCCGAGCCGCCGCAGCTCCTCCTCCAGCGTCGGCGGATGCCGCCACGGCGCCTCGTCGTCCGGGGTGGACTTGCCGGGATGGCCCGGGAACGGCGTGCCGTAGACCTGCTGGACGTTGAACGGCCTGCCGTCGGCCGGGTTCCACCAGCCCTGCTGGACCGCGAAATCGACCAGGTTCGGCGAGCCCATGTGGTCCGGGTCGTTCCGGTGGTCCACCGGGAAGTCGCCGATGTAACCCGGATAGGACACCCGCACGTCGTCGGGCCCGAGCCGCTCGGCCGCCCACAACCCCTTGCCGCCGGCGAACTCGATGAACACCCAGCCCTCGTTGGCATCGGCGAACAGGTGCGAGTTCCCGCCGTAGGTGGTGTAGCCGTACCGGTCGATCAGGTCGCCGAGGATCTGCACGGCCTCGCGCGCGGTGTGCGCCCGCTCCATCGCGATCCGCGACAGGTCGCTGTAGTTCGGCCCGGTCTGGCCGGGCGGGGTCATCTCGACCAGCTCGGGCCGCGAATCCGACCACACGTCGCGCGCCGCCACCTGGTACTCGTTCAGCCCGCCGTTGGTGAGCGGGGCCGGGAAGCCGGCGAACTCCGAGTAGTTCGAGGTGATGTACTTCGCGGTCTCCGGCACCTGCGGGATCTGCGTCAGCCGCCCCGGCAGGTCGGCCTCCTCGGTGGCGCCCACCGTGATCGTCGAGCCGGGTTCGTGCTGCTGCCGGGGCACGATCTCCAGCCAGTGGCTGGAGGGCTCGTGCCCGAACCCGCCGATCAGCGTCGCCCCGCTCTCCGTCCGGTTCTTTCCGACGTAGAAGGCGATGCTCTTGTCCGGCATCGGCCGGACCTGCCGCGGCGGCGGGGTGGCCGGATTGGCGACGGCGATCGGCGCGGCGAGCACCGCCACCGTCACCGCCAATCCGAGCGCACCGCACCGATGTCGGAGCAGCGACACGACAACCTCCTGGATCGAGATGATCAGTCGCGCCCTTTTTAGCCCAAACGGGCGAATATTCTCAACTGAGGCTGCTGAGGTACTCCTCGGCCCCGGCCGGGTCGAGGAACCAGGACTCGAAGTCCGCCGGGTCGTCGAAGCCGTTCGCGAAGCGGTTCCGGATCGCCGGGATCTCCACCGCCGCGCCGAGCAGCCGCTGCACGTGCGGCGCCGGCGGTCGCAGCATCGCGTTGCTCCACACCGTCACGTGCCGGGCGTAGTCCCAGAACCGGTCGAAGGTCTCCTGCATCCACTCGGCGTGGAACGGCCGGTCCGCCCGCCGCACGATGCTGTCCAAATAGGACTCCGCCGCCTTGCTCGCGCTGTTGACGCCCTGCCCGGTGACCGGGTCGGTGACCACCACCGCGTCCGCCATGCCCAGCACCGCGGCCCCGGAGGGCAGCCGCGCGACCGGCTTGCGCACCACCGGGGTCACCCCGCCGGCCAGGACCGCCCGGTCGTCGGTCAGCTCCGCGTCGGCGAACCGCTCGTGCTCCCACGGCAGGTGGGCCCGGAGCAGCTCCAGCATCCGCGCCCGGTGCTCGGCGGGACCCGGGCGATCGGCCCAGCAGTCCAGCGGCCCGCCCGGGACGCCCTCGAAGAACAGGATGTCGCACGGCCCGCCCTCGGTGTAGCCGGGAATGACGAAGACCTCGCCCACGCCCGGCACCGAGTTGAACCGGACCAGCCCCGAATCGTCCACATCGGACGATGGTGCGGCGCCGCGCAGGTAGGACACCGCGAGCGCCCGCTGCGGCTCGGCGAACGGGGACCACCCCGGGTCGCGCTCGAAGATGCGGCCGAGCTTCCCGGCGCCCGCCGCGACCAGCACCAGGTCGTAGCCGCGGCTCAGCTCGTCCAGGTCGGACACCTCGATGTCGCGGTACTCGACGGCGCCGCCGCGCTCGGCGAAGAGCTCCAGCCACCCGGCCATCTTCAACCGCTGGTCCACCGACTGCGCGAAGCCCGTCAGCTCGCCCCGCCAGTCCAGCACCCGGGAGCCGTCCGGGCCGCCCACCGACAGCCGCAGCCCGGTGATCTTCGGTGCCTGCTCCTCCCACAGGTTCAGGCCGTGCTCCCGTTCGTACCCGAGCGCGGTCCGGAACATGACCTGCGTGGACATCACCCGGCCGCCCCGGATCTCCGCCGGCGTCCGCGCCGAGATCAACGTCACCTCGTAGCGCAGCGCCTGCAGGCTGAGCCCCAGCTGCAACCCGGACTGTCCCGCCCCGACGATCAGGACCTTCCGCATCTCCCCGACCACCTTCCGTTGGTCTCCCCGAACTTCCGGGCGCAGCAGGCCTATTCCGCCATTCGTCGCAGCAGATTGGTCCATTGCTCCCAGTAACCGAGAAAGATCCAACCAGACGGGGTTTGCGAAGTCCATGCGGGATGCGGACTCGTTCCACGAGTGGTGCATACCACGCGCTGACCGGCTGCTTTTGCCGGATTTAACGCAAACCGGGAACCGGGTCGAACAAGTCCGCCAGAAAAGTGAGCGGAAGCCGGACAATCGGCTTCCGCTCACTCTCCGTGTTGATCGTCGGTTCTAGAGCTCGACGCCGAGCAGCGCGTCGACGGCGGCGCGGATCAGCCCCGGCGCGCCGCGGTCGGAACCACCGGCGGTCAGCGCCTCGTCCGCCCAGGCGTCGATCGCGCGCAGCGCCTGCTGGGTGTCCAAGTCGTCGGACAGCCGCTCGCGCAGCCGCGCGACCGCCTGCTCCGCCGCCGGAGCCGACTCCAGCGCGACGGCCTCCCGCCAGCGCGCCAGGCGCGCGGCGCCGCCGGTCAGCGCGTCCGCCGTCCACTCGCGGTCGGCGCGGTAGTGGCCGTCCAGCAGCGCCAGCCGGATGGCCATCGGATCCACCCGGTCGCCGCGCAGCCGCGACACGAACACCAGGTTGCCCTTGGACTTCGACATCTTCTCGCCGTCCAGGCCGACCATCCCGGCGTGCACGTAGTGCTTGGCGAACGGGAACTCGCCGGTGAGCGATTCGGCGTGCGCGGCGCTGAACTCGTGGTGCGGGAAGATCAGGTCCGAGCCGCCGCCCTGCACGTCGAAACCGAGCCCGAGCCGGTTCAGCGCGATCACCGAGCACTCCAGGTGCCAGCCGGGCCGGCCGGCGCCGAGCTCGGACTCCCAGGACGGCTCGCCGTCGCGGGCGGCCCGCCACACCAGCGCGTCCAGCGGGTGCTCCTTGCCGCCGCGGTCCGGGTCGCCGCCGCGCTCGGCGAAGAAGGCGCGCATGGTCGCGTCGTCGTAGTTGGACTCGTAGCCGAAGCGGCCGGAGGCCTGGTGCCGGAAGTAGATGTCGGGGTACTCGTCGTCGACCCGGTAGGCCGCGCCGGAGGCCAGCAGCTTGCCGACGGCCTCGACGATCTCCGGGATCGACTCGACCGCGCCGACGAAGTCCGCCGGCGGCACCACCCGCAGCGCCGCCATGTCCTCGCGGAACAGCGCCGTCTCGCGCATCGCGAGCACGATCCAGTCCTCGCTGTCGCGCTCGGCGCGCTCCAGCAGCGGATCGTCGATGTCGGTGACGTTCTGCACGTAGTGCACCTGGTGACCGTTGTCCAGCCAGACCCGGTGGACCAGGTCGAACGCCAGGTAGGTCGCGGCGTGGCCGAGATGGGTCGCGTCGTACGGCGTGATGCCGCAGACGTACATCCGCGCGACGGGCCCGGGTTCGGTGGGCCTGATCTCACCGGCGGCGGTGTCGAAGAGGCGCAGGGGGCTTGGTGTGCCCGGCACCTGAGGCACGGGAACCGATGACCAGGGTTGCATGCATCCGACCTTAAACGTCCGGGACCGGTGGACGCCCCCACCCGGGTCATCGGCAGTATCACATCGTGGGAAGATCGGCAGCTCACCGACGCGGCCACCGGAAACCAGATCTTGTCGGAACTATTCGGATTCCAGTCAGGAACTTACCAAATCCGGGCCCCGGAAAAGATCAATTAACAGCCCGGGGAAACCGGTCGAAACAACACATATCCACCCACCTTGATCATTTGAAACCGCCGCTTCGCAACGACGGCGACAAGGTGGGATCATTCAGTTGGAAAAGTTGAATATTCGCACGTCAGAGCACTGAAGAATACCCAGCCATCCGGCCTCGAACTCGAAAAAGAACGCCCGTACCGCGATCAGTTCCGCGCCCGAATGACTGGACAAGCCCAACTCGCTACGTATGATCAATGCCCGCACGAAAGGACTCGAACGCGAATCCGCGGCCCGCCTGAATTGATCGGCCGGATCCGGCGATTCACGCGGCCCCCGGCGCCCGGGCGGAGCTCCCGGCACCGGCGAAGCAGTGGAGGCGATCGGTGACATCGGTACGCGTGGAACGGCTCTACAAGATCTTCGGGCCGCAACCGACGGAGCTCGTTCGCCGCCTGGAGGCGGGAGCCGACCAGGAGGAGATCAAGGCGGCGGGCGCCACCGCCGCGGTGGTGGACGCGTCGTTCGACGTCAAGGAGGGCGAGACCTTCGTCGTCATGGGGCTGTCCGGCTCCGGCAAGTCGACGCTGATCCGGATGCTCAACGGGCTGCTCACGCCCACCTCGGGCAGCGTCCTCGTCGACGACGAGGACATCACCGGGATGTCCGCCGCGGCGCTGCGCGCGATGCGGCAGCAGAAGATGAGCATGGTCTTCCAGCACTTCGCCCTGTTCCCGCACCGCACGGTGCTGGACAACGCGGGCTACGGGTTGCAGATCCGAGGCGTGAGCAAGACCGAGATCGCCGAACAGGCGCGCGAAGCGCTCGACCTGGTGGGTCTGGAGGGCTGGGAGGAGCGCTACCCGCAGCAGCTCTCCGGCGGCATGCGGCAACGCGTCGGGCTCGCCCGCGCCCTGGCGGCGCAGACCGACGTGCTGCTGATGGACGAGGCGTTCAGCGCGCTGGACCCGCTGATCAAGCGGGAGATGCAGGACCAGCTGCTCAACCTCAACGCCAAGCTCGGCAAGACCATCATCTTCATCACCCACGACCTGAACGAGGCGATGCGCCTCGGCGACCGCATCGCGATGATGCAGGCGGGCCGGATCGTGCAGATCGGCACCGCCGAGCAGATCCTCAACGAGCCCGCGGACGACTACGTCGCCACGTTCGTCAAGGACGTCGACCGCAGCCGGGTGCTCACCGCGGCATCCATCGCCGAGCCGCCGGGCACCACGCCGCCCGACGGGGAACCGGTGCCCGCCGACACCCCGATGAAGGACCTGTTCGCGCGGATGAGCGCCCGCGCGGCACCGATCCCGGTGGTCGACGAGCAGCAGCGGGTGATCGGCGTGGTCACCCCGGCCGCGGTGTTCGAGGCCCTGTGCCGCGAGGTCAGGGCGCCCGGCGCCGGGCCAGCGATCGAGGAGGCGTCCGATGTCTGAGGCACTCCGGCTCGCGGCCGAGTTCGAGCTGCCGCGAATCCCCATCGGCGACATGTTCACGGCCCTGGTCGACTGGCTGAACAACAACATCGGCCCGGTGTTCGACTTCATCACGCTGGTGGTCGTCTCGGCCGTCAACGGCCTGACCTACGCGCTGACCTTCCTGCCCGAGCTGGCCATGGTGCTGGTGTTCAGCGCGCTGGCGCTGTGGCTGCGCAGCTGGCGGTTCGCGCTGTTCAGCCTGATCGGCTTCGGCCTGATCGCGAGCATGCGGGAGTTCACCGCCGCGATGCAGACCCTGTCGCTGGTGCTGGTGGCCAGCGTCATCGCCGTGCTGATCGGCATCCCGGTCGGCATCCTCGCGGCGCGCAGCGCGCGGGTCAGCATGGTCGTGCGGCCGGTGCTGGACCTGATGCAGACCATGCCCGCCTTCGTCTACCTGATCCCGGCGATCCTGTTCTTCAACATCGGGACGACGCCGGGCGTGGTGGCGACCGTGGTGTTCGCGCTGCCGCCGGGCGTCCGGCTCACCGAGCTGGGCATCCGGCAGGTGGACAAGGAGGTCGTCGAGGCCGGAGAGGCGTTCGGCGCGCCCGAGCGCAAGATCCTCACCGGCATCCAGCTGCCGCTCGCGATGCCGTCGATCATGGCGGGCATCAACCAGGTGATCATGCTGTCGCTGTCGATGGTGGTCATCGCGGGCATGGTCGGCGCCCAGGGCCTGGGCACCGACATCTACCAGGCGGTCACCCGGGTCCAGCTGAGCCTGGGCTTCGAGGCCGGCCTGTCGGTGGTGATCCTCGCGGTCTACCTGGACCGGATCACCGCGGTGCTGTCGGACCGCTCGCCGGTGGCGCGGGCGGAGCACCGGGCGGCGGCCAAAGCAAAGTGAGGCGGCCCGCCTCCGGCGCAGTTGTCGCAGAAAGGCAGGGCACGAATGTCGACCGGAAGAAGATCCCGAAAGCTGTTCGCTCTCCTCGCCGCGCTGGCCGCCCTGGTGCTGGTCGTCGCGGGGTGCGGCGGCCGCGAAGCGCAGACCGGCCAGCAGGCGAAGGCGATCAACATCGGCTTCATCGCGTGGGACGAGGACATCGCCGTCACCCACCTGTACAAGGTTCTCCTGGAGCAGAAGGGCTACAAGGTCAACGCCCAGGAGCTGGAGGCCGGGCCGATGTACGCCGGGCTCGCGCAGGGCAACATCGACCTGTTCCTGGACGGCTGGCTGCCGCAGACGCACGCCGACTACTGGAAGCAGTACGGCCCGCAGCTGGAGGACCTCAACGTCTGGTACGACCAGGCGACGCTGAACATCGCGGTGCCCAAGTACATGACCGACTTGAACTCGATCGCCGACCTCAAGGGCCGCGGCCCGGAGTTCGGCGGCGTGATCACCGGCATCGACCCGGGCGCCGGGTTGACCCGCATCACCAAGGACAACGCGATCCCGGCCTACGGCCTCGGCGGTGAGTACACCCTGCAGACCTCGTCGACGACGGCGATGCTGGCGGCCCTGGAGAAGGCCACCAAGGACCAGAAGCCGATCGTGGTCACGCTGTGGCACCCGCACTGGGCCTACGCCCGGTACCCGATCAAGGACCTGCAGGACCCGCTGGGCGCGATGGGCCAGGCGGAGCAGATCCACGCGATCGGCCGCCAGAACTTCAGCCGGGACTTCCCCGAGGTCACCGAGATGGTCAAGAAGTTCAAGCTGGACGACGCTCAGCTGGCGTCGCTGGAGAACACGATCAACAGCGCCGAGAAGGGCAAGGAGGACGACGCGGCGCGGAAGTGGGTGTCGGAGAACCAGGCCGTGGTGGCCAACTTCTTCACCCCCTGAAGCCACTGCGAGCGAAAGGCCGGTGGGCGCGACCACCGGCCTTTCGCATTGCCGCTACTGGGGATTCCGGATGCCGTCGATGAGGCTGGTCCAGTTGTCGCCGCCCTTCCCGGCGGCGATGGCCCGGTCGTAATGCGCCTTGATCGCGCGCGGCAGGTCGAGATCGATGCCCGCGGCCTCGCTGGCGGCCAGGATGTGGTCGGCGGTCGCGCCCATCATCTTGGCGGTGCTCAGGTGGCCGGGGTGCTCGCCGCTGTCGACCTGCTCGGCGGATTCCGGCAGGAAGTGGGCGGCGAGCTGGAGCACCTTCGCCGCCCACGGCGCGAACTCCTTCGCCGGCACGCCCGCCGAGCCGAGCAGCGCGGCGCCGTGCATGAAGGCCGACAACGCGGTCAGGAAGACGTCCAGGTTGGCCTGGTAGAACAGCTGCGCCAGGCCGGGATCATCGCCCATGTAGTGGGCTTCCCCGATGCGCCGCAACGTCTTCTCGTGCGCGTCGTAGACGTCCTTCGGCCCGCTGTAGTACACGTAGGACGCTTCGGTGCCGACCACCGGGGCGGGCACCATGACGCCGCCGGTGAGGAATCGGGCACCGCGCTGCTCGGCCCACGCAGCCGCCTCGCGGGTCTTCTCCGGGGTGTCCGAGCTGAGGTTGACGATCACTTTGCCGCCCAGGTCCTCGACCGGCCCCAGGATGTCGTACATCGCCTGGTAGTCGGTGAGGCTCAGGATCACTATGTCGCCGGCCCCCACGGCTTCGGCGGGGGTGGCGGCGCGCACGGCACCGCGCGCGACCACGTCGTCCGCACGGCTCGCCGTCCGGTTCCACACCGTCACCGGATGCCCGCCATCGAGCAGGGCCCCTACCATCGCCTGCCCCATCGGACCCAATCCGATCAGGGTGACGTGCTCATTCATGTTGTGCTCCGAGGAGATTTCGTTGGGATGTTGCGAAGGGATCACGCGGGTCGGCGGATCCCGTCGATGAGCCGGGTCCAGCTGTCGCCGCCCTTCCCGGCGGCGATGGCCCGGTCGTAATGCGCCTTGATGGCGCGCGGGAGTTCGAGGTCGATGCCCACGGCCTCGCTGGCGGCCAGCAGGTGATCGGCGCTCGCCCCCATCATCCGGGCGGTCCCCAGGTCTCCGGGGTGCTCCCCGCGGTCGATCTGCTCGGCGGCGGACGGCAGCAGGAACGAGTTGGTGTTCAGGTTCTCCACCGCCCAGGGCAGGAAGTCCTGCGCGGACACCCCGGCCGAGCCCACCAGCGCGGTGGCGTGCAGGTACGCCGCCAGGCTCACCAGGAAGAGATCGATGTGCGCCAGGTAGAACAGCTGCGCCAGGCCGGGATCCTCGCCCACGTGGTGCGGTTTCCCGATCAGCCGCAACGTCTGCTCGTGGGCCTCCAGGAGTTCCGCCGGCCCGCTGTAGAACACCTTGGCCGCCTCGGTGCCGACGATCTCCGCGGAGGCCAGCACGCCGCCGGTGAGGAAAGCGCCGCCGCGCTGCCGAACCCACTGCGCCGCCTCGCGGGACTTGTCCGGGGTGTCCGAGCTGAGGTTGACGATCACCTTGCCGCCCAGGTCCTCGACCGGACCCAGGATGTCGTACATCGCCTGGTAGTCGGTCAGGCTCAGGATCACCAGCTCACCGGCCGCGACAGCCTCGGCAGGAGTTGCGGCGCGCACGGCACCGCGCGCGACCACATCGTCCGCACGGCTCGCCGTCCGGTTCCACACCGTCACCGGATGCCCGCCGTCGAGCAACGCCCTGACCATCGCCTGCCCCATCGGCCCCAGACCGATCAGGGTGACGTGCTGATTCATGTTGTGTTCCAAGGAGATCGTCACTTCTTGAGGAGTTCGATGACGCCGGTGAGGTCTTCGTGGGCGTGACCGCCGGCGACGCGGCGCTGCATCAGGGCGTGCAGCGGCGCGAGGAGTTCGGCGCTGATGCCCGCCTCGTCGGCGGCCGTGAAGTGGTTGACGTACGCGGCTTCCTGCATGCCGAGGTTGGAGACGACGTCCTTGCCGTAGTCGCCCGAGTCGATCTGCTCGGCCGCGCCGAGCGGCCACCCGCTCATGGTCTGCAGCCACCGGTTCAGCAGCGGCGCGAACTCGCGCGCCGACGCGCCTGCCGAACGCACCAGGGCGAAGGCGTGCAGGGCGCCGCTGATCATCCCGTACATGCCGCTGAGCAGGGCGAGGTCTTGCAGCGCGGCGGAGCCCGGATCGTCGCCGAGGTAGTTGCTCTCGCCGAAGGCGTCCAGCACCGGCCGCGCGGCGTCGAAGGTCCCGCTCGGCCCGCTGTAGAGCACGAACGCCGCCGGTGTGGCGATCATCGGCGGGACGGCCATGATGCCGCCATCGAGGTAGTCGGCACCGTGATCAGCGGCCCAGGCGGCCATCTCGCGTGCCTGGCCCGGGGTGCCGTTGGTCAGGTTGACCAGTGTGCGCCCGGCCAGCACGTCGGTGTGCGGGGCCAGCACCTGGCCGACCGAGTCGTAGTCCAGCAGGCAGACGATCACCAGCCGGCTCGCGAGAACCGCGTCGGCGGCCGTGTCCGCGCGGACGGCGCCCTTGGCCACCAACGGATCGGCCTTGGCCGCGGTGCGGTTCCACACGGTCACCCGGTGACCGGCGGCGAGCAGCGCCTCGGCCAGCGCCGCGCCCATGTCACCGAGCCCGAGGACGCTCACTGCTTTCTGGTCGGTCATCTCGCTCCCTTTCGTCGACATCAACCCTGCTGGGGGCCGCGCACGAACCGCGCACGGTCGGCTGGGGGTGTGAACTGTTCGATGGAAGGTGTCAAGATGCGGGTGATGTGATGGTTTGGTAGATCTCAGGGCTTGTCGGTGCCCGCCGGTACTGTTCCCGGTGATGAGCACGGTGTTGCAGGCTTACCGGTTCGCGCTGGACCCGAACCCTGACCAGGAGTCGGCATTGCGGTCGCATTGTGGTGCGCAGCGGTTCGCGTTCAACTGGGGGCTGGCGCGCATCAAAGCCAACCGTGATCAGCGGAAAGCCGAAGCATCGTACGGCCTGGGCGGGGATGAGTTGACGCCGTCTGTGAGCTGGTCGGCCTACAGCTTGCGGAAGGACTGGAACCAGGCCAAGGATGCGGTTGCGCCGTGGTGGCAGGAAAATTCGAAGGAGACGTACTCGTCTGGCCTGGCCAATCTGGCGACCGCGCTGAAGAACTGGGGCGACTCGAACACGGGAAAGCGCAAAGGCCGCAAGCTCGGGTTCCCGAGGTTCAAGGGTAAGCGGGCTGGGTTGTCATGCCGGTTCACCACCGGCAGCTTCGGTCTCGCCGACCACGACCGGCGGCATGTGAAGCTGCCTCGCATCGGGGTGGTGCGCACGCACGAGTCCACTCGCAAGCTCGCTCGCCACGTGGAGCGAGGGAGGGCACGGATCCGGTCGGCGACGGTGTCGTACCGGGCGGGGCGTCGGCATGGCCGAACTCCGACGCCTGGTCGAGTACAAAGCCTCCTGGGATGAGCATGGATCGTGACCTCAACGCGGCCCACAACCTCGCCAAGCTTGCTGAGACCACGACGTCCTCCCCGAGTTGCGGGGCGACGGTAAACGAGCCCGATGGAAACCGACACAAGACCCGCAATGCGCGGGCAGCCGGTATCGCCACGGGAAGACCCGCGCCGAACAAGCTCGGGCCAACGTCGGCACCGCAAGGTGTCGGCTCACAACGCGTTTAAACACGTCTCGTGAACGGTGCCGTCACGGGCGCGGACTAACGTTGTGGACGTGCGTTTCGGAGTGCTGGGCCCGCTGGAGGTGCGGACCGCCGACGGCGAGGCCGTCGCGGTGCCGGAGGCGAAGGTCCGTGCCCTGCTCGCGGCGCTGCTCGCGCACGACGGGCCGGTATCGGCGGACCGGTTGATCGACGACCTGTGGGGCGTCGAGCCGCCCGGCAACCCGACGAACACGCTGCAGACGAAGGTCTCCCAGCTGCGCAAGGCCATCGGCAGGGGCCTGGTGACCTACCGCTCCCCCGGGTACGCGCTGGTCATCGAGCCGGACGCGGTGGATGCGCACCGCTTCCGCCGCCTCGTCGCGCAGGCCCGCGAGACCGCCGCCCCGGAGGCACGCCGGACGCTGCTGGCCGACGCGCTGGCGCTGTGGCGGGGTCGCGCGTTCGCCGAGTTCGCCGACGAGCCGTTCGCGCAGGCCCCCATCCAGCGGCTGGCCGAAGAACGCCTCGCCGCGCTGGAGGAGTTCGCCGAAACCCGGCTGGAGCTGGGCGAACACGCCGCGCTCGCGGGCGAGCTCGGCGAGCTGGTGAGCGCGCATCCGCTGCGCGAGCGGCTGCGCGCGGTGCACGTGCGGGCGCTGTACCGCGCCGGACGGCAGGGCGAGGCGCTGGCGAGCCTGGCGGACCTGCGGGAGCGGCTGGCCGACGAGCTGGGCGTCGACCCGAGCCCGGAACTGGCCGAGCTGCTGCAGGCCGTCCTGACGCAGGACGCCGCGCTCGCCGCCCCCGCCGCGCCGGTGCACGACCTGCCGGTGCCGGTCACCGACCTGGTCGGCCGCGACCGGGAGTTCGCCCAGGTCAAGGCGTTGCTGAGCACGTCACGGCTGGTGACGTTGACCGGGCCCGGCGGGGTGGGCAAGACGCGGCTGGCCATCGAATCGGCCCGCAGCGCGGCGTTCCGCGACGGCGTGCGGCTCGTCGAGCTGGCCGGCATCCGGGCCGATGGGGACGCGACGTGCTCGCTGGAGCACGCCGTGCTGGCGGAGCTGGACGTGCAGGAAACCGGAGCGGCGCCCGTCGCACCCGCCGATCCGCTCGTCGATGCGTTGCGCGGCAAGGAGATCCTGCTCGTCCTCGACAACTGCGAGCACCTGATCATCGGCGCCGCCGGGATGGCCGCGCGCCTGCTGCGGGCGCTGCCCGGGTTGCGGATCCTCGCCACGAGCCGGGAGGCGCTCGGCATCTCGGGCGAGACGCTGCTCCCGGTGCCGCCGCTGGACGTTCCGCCGCCCGGATCCGGGCTCGACGACGTGCGGGCATCGGGCGCGGTGCGGCTGTTCACCGCTCGCGCCGCCGCGGCGTCTCCGGGCTTCGACGTCGACGGCGACAACGCCGCATCAGTGGCCGCGATCTGCCGCCGGCTGGACGGCATCCCGCTGGCCCTGGAGCTGGCCGCCACCCGGGTTCGCGCACTCGGCGCGAAGACCCTGTTGTCCAGACTGGACGATCGATTCGCACTGCTCACGTCCGGCCACCGCGATGCCCCCGAGCGGCAGCGGACGTTGCAGGCGGTGATCGACTGGAGCTGGCGCCTGCTGCCGACAGCCGAGCGAACGGTGTTGCGCCGCCTGGCCATCCATCGCGATGGATGCACTTTGGACAGTGCCGAAGCGGTGTGCTCCGGTGACGGCGTTCGGCCCACCGAGGTGCTGGACCTGCTGGCGCGGCTCGTGGACCGGTCGCTGGTGGTCGCGACCGAAACACCCGCCGGAGGTCGCCGGTATCGCCTGCTGGAATCGGTTGCGGCGTACTGCCTGGAGCGGCTGGAAGAGGCCGACGAGCACGAGACCCTCCGCCAGCGGCACAACGAGCACTACCTGGCGCTGGCGGAGCGAGCGGACCCGAACTTGCGCGGCCGCGAACAACGGCACTGGCTGGAGCGGCTCGACGCGGAGGCGGCGAACCTGCGGGCGACGCTGGACGACGCCGTCCAGCACTCCACCGAGGTGGCGTTGCGGCTGGTCAACGCGTTGTTCTGGTACTGGTTCCTGCGCGGCAGGCTCAGCGAGGCCAAGCGCTCGCTGGCCGCGGCCCTCGCGACGGGCGGCGGCGGAGAAACGCGGGCGAAGACGGCGGCCTGGTACGCCGGGATAGGACTGCTGACCGGGGAACCCGTCGAAGAGGTCGACGCGTGGCGGAACATCACCGATCCCACGGACCGCGCCCGCGCGCGGTGGTTCCTCATCCACGCGAGGACCACCGTCGCCGACCTCTCCAGCACCGAACGCGACGTGGACGAGCTGGTGGCGGAGTTCGCCGAGCTGGACGACCGCTGGGGCCTCGGCGTCGCGCTCAGCGACCGGACGACGCACCAGATGACGCGCGGCGACCTGGCTGCGGCGAAGCGGGATGCCGAGCGCAGCGCCGAACTCTTCCAAGAGCTGGGCGACAGCTGGGGCCTGGCGCAAGCGTCGTACGGGCTCGGCACGGTCGCCGGGATCACCGGCGACTACGCGAGCGCCGAGCGCCATCACGCCGAGGCGCTGCGCGGCGCGGAAGCCCTCGGCCTGTGGGCGGAGGTGGCCTACCAGACGTCCTGGCTGGGCCGCGTCGCGCTGCTCAGGCACGACTACGCGCGGGCGCGCGAGCTGCACACCCGCGCGATGCGCGTGGCCGCCGAGCGCGGCTTCACCCCGGCGGAGATGTACGCGGAAACCGGCTTGGCGCTGGGCGCGCGCCGCGAAGGCAGGTTCGACGAGGCGGAGCGGCACCTGCGCAGGGTGCTCGAATGGCACCGCCGCGTGGAGTTCGAGCCGGGTAACGCCCTGATCCTGGCCGAACTCGGCTTCGTCGCCGAAGAACGCGGAAACGCCGAGCAGGCCCGCGAACTGCACCTGTCGGCCTACCGGATCGCCAGCCGGGGCACCGACCCCCGGGCGATCGCCCTGACGCTGGAAGGCCTGGCAGGCGCCGAAGCCCTGGCCGACAACGCGACAGCGGCAGCCCGCCTCCTCGGTGCCGCCGCGGCAGCGCGCGACTCCGTCCGCACGCCGCTCCCGCCCGCGGAACGCCTGGACGTCGACCGGATCGAGTCCGCCGCCCGGAAATCCCTGGGCGACGAGGCATTCGACGCCGAGTACGCCAGCGGATCCGCAGTGCCGTTTGCCGACGTCGACGTCTTGGTCGGCGGCTGACCGTTCACACTGACTGGAGGAAGGCCAGGACCGCTAGGACGCGGCGGTTGTGGTCCTCGGTGGCCGGCAGCCCGAGCTTGCCGAAGATGTTGTTGGTGTGCTTGCTGACTGCCTTGTCCGACACGTGAAGGCGATGCGAGATCGCCCGGTTCGACAGGCCTTCGGCCACCAGTGCCATCACCTCGCGCTCGCGGGGCGTGAGCGCGTCGACCGGATCGTCGCGCCGGGGGCGCGCGAGCAGCTGGGAGATCACCTCGGGGTCCATCGCGGTCCCGCCCTCGGCGACCCGGCGCACCGCGTCGACGAAGTGCCGCACGTCGCCGATCCTGTCCTTGAGCAGATAACCGATCCCGCCGGAGCGATCGGAGAGCAGCTCGCGCGCGTAGAGCTGCTCGACGTGCTGCGAGAGGATCAGGATCGGCAGCGCGGGGTTCTCGCGACGCGCGTCGAGCGCCGCACGCAGTCCCTCGTCGGTTTGCGTGGGTGGTAGGCGCACGTCGACCACCGCCACGTCCGGCTGGTGCCTGCGCAGAGCGTCGAGCAGCATCGGCGCGTTGTCCACGGCGGCGACGACCTGGAAATCGTGCGCTTCGAGCAACCTGGTCAGCCCGTCCCGCAGCAGTGCCAGGTCTTCGGCTAGGACGACGCGCACGGCACCTCCATGGTGAACTCGCTCGGCCCGCCCCTCGGGCTGCTGATCGTCAGCTTGCCATCGAAAGCGGCGAGCCTGCGTTCGATCCCGTGCAGTCCGGCGCCTGCGGTGAGCTCCGCCCCACCCCTGCCGTCATCGGTGACGACCACCCGGATCCTGGCGGCGCCGCCGGTCAGCCGGATCACCGCGCCGTTGGCGCCGCTGTGCTTGGCGATGTTGACGAGCAACTCCGTGGTGGCGAAGTACAAGGCGGATTCGACGGGCGCTTCGGGTCGGCCGGCGAGCTCGGCGTAAACCCGGACCGGCACCGGGCAGCGCAACGCCGCCGCCTCGATCCCGCCGGTCAGGCCGCGTTCGGCGAGCACCGGCGGGTGGATGCCGCGCACCAGCGTGCGCAGATCGTCGAGCGCCTGCCCCGCCGACTCGTACGCCTCGGCGAGGAATTCCCGCAGTTGCGCGGGATCCGAGCAGTCCTGCGCCATGCCGAGCGACATCCGGAGCGCCACCAGCCGCGCCTGCGCACCGTCGTGCAGGTCCCGCTCGATCCGCCGCAGTTCGGAGGCGCGCGCGTCCACCGTTTCCGCACGCGACTCCGCCAGTTCCGCGACGCGCCTGGCCAACTGGGACGGGCTCAGCAACCAGTCGGTCAGCAGGGCCAGCAGGCGCGCGAACCGGTGTGCCAGCAACCAGCCGAACGCCACCAGGACGGCCAGGACCGCGGTCTCGGCCAGGCTCACGCGGCCATCGGATGCGGCCGCGAACAGCACGGGCATGGCGACGACGGTGAGCACCGCGCCGAAGCACAACGGCGCGAGGATGCCGAAAGCGCCTGCCCAGCGGAGCGGGCCGTGCGTGTCCTCGGCCTGCTTGCCCAGCACTCGGGCCGACCACGCATGCTGGTTTCGCGCGAGGTCCTGGATCAGGACCAACGCGCTGCGGCGAGCGGTGTCGCCGGTGCCGAACAGGCGCTTCGCCGCCGCGAGGAGGCCGACGGAGATCAGCAACGCCAGCAGCGCCACCCCCTTCAGCGCGAGGGCGAGCAGCACTTCCGGAGCCGCAAGCCGTGTCCGCAGCGCGCTCATGCGGTCCCCCGATTCCCAGTGCCGTCGGCTCGATCAAGGCGACCCTACCGCCGGGATTCGCCGTGCACGGTAGGGAAAAACCTACCCCTCGGGTGGTCGAACGCCACTCCGAACCGTGGTCATCGGCCGATGGTCGACACCCGCCCGCCCCGGCACGCTCGATGCATCGACGCCAGTGAGGAGCGTGCACCAGTGACCGCCATCGAACACCGCAACGATCTCCGCCTGTTCGTGCGGACGGCGTTGCAGAGCCCGGCGCGCGTGGGTGCGCTGACCCCGACGGGGCGTGCGGTGTCCGCGCTCACCGCATCCGTCGCGCCGGACCGCCCGGATGCGACGGTCGTCGAACTCGGGCCGGGCACCGGCTCCATCACCGACGCGATCACGGCCAGGATGGCGGGTTCTGGACGCCAGTTCGCGGTGGAGCTCGATCCCGGCCTGGCCGCGCATCTGCGGAGAACCCGGCATGGCGTGCGCGTGCTGCAGGCCGATGCGCTGGCGCTGGACGAGGTGCTCGCCGGCGCCGGGATCCGGCCGGGCAGCGTAGATGCGGTCGTCAGCTCGTTGCCGTGGACGCTGCTTGCGCCGGAGGATCGCGCGGCGCTGCTCCGCTCGGTGGCCGGCGCGCTGCGTCCGGATGGGACGTTCAGCGCGATCGGGTACCTGACCGCGTTGCCGCACAAGGCGCGCTCATTCCGGCGGCAGCTGGAGGCCACGTTCCGGGAGACGCGAACGTCCTCTGTGGTCTGGTCGAACCTGCCGCCGGCGAGGGTCTACCGCTGCCGGGGTCCCGTTGTTTGACCTCGTGCACTCGGTGCTCGCCGGGGTGCCGCCGATCCTGTTGCTGACCGGGGCCTGCCTCGTGCTGATCGTCGAGGCGGGCTTCCTCGTCGGCCTGGTGCTGCCCGGTACGAGCGTGCTGTTCGCGGCCGGGCTGTGCGCCCGTCACGGCATCGTGCCGCTCGGGCCGACGATGCTCGTCGTGGCCACCGGCGCGGTTCTCGGCGCGCAGCTCGGCTATCTGCGTGGCCGCCAAAGCGGTGTTCCGCCCAGGATGCCGGTGCCGATCCTGGTGCGCCGTCTGGGCCTCGCGGCTGTGGCGGGTGGGCAGTGGTTGTCCGGCGCGCGAGTGCTGACGCCGCGGCTGGCGGCGTCGACGGGCATGCCGTACCGGCGGTTCGCCGTGGCGAGCATCCCGTCGACGACGCTGTGGGCGAGCTGTCTCGCCGGCACCGGGTACGCCGCCGGCCTGCACGTCGCGCGGCTGCTCAACTCCGCACTTTCCGGCGTGGGCGTCTTGTTCGCACTATCGATCGCGATCGTGGCGTGGCGGGCGACCCTGCGGGCACGCTCGTGAGCGGCGCTAGTCCGAGGTCCAGAGGACGTCGAGCGGGTGGCGGCCGGTGGGAATCGCCGAGGTTCCCGGCGGCCGGGGCGCGGGATGCCCCAGCGCGATGCCGGTGCGCACCTGCCAGGGCGGCGAGCACCCGGCGATGGCGGTGACGCGTTCGGCGTTCTCCGCGGGGAAGAACGTGACCGGGCACGACCCCAGCCCGAGCAGGTGCGCGGCGAGCATGAGGTTCTGCGCGACCCGGCCGCCGTCGAACTCCGAGTCGGCCCAGCCGTGATCGAGCGCCAGCAGCACGACGACGGGCGCGGACCGCAGGTGCACCGCGTAGGCGCCGCAGCGACTCAGCTCGTCCCGCGTCGCGGCGTCGCGGACGGTGTGGAACCGCCAGGGCTGCCTGTTGCGCGCCGAACCGGTCCACCGCGCCGCGTCCAGGATCCGGCGCAGATCCGCGTCGTCGACTTCCTCGTCGGTGAACCACCGGGTGGCTCGCAGCGACGCCAGGTTGCGGAGCGGATCAGCCCCGTGTGCGCTTTGTGCTGTCATAGCGACCAAAACCACTCACGAGCCGTCGACGGCGCTCGCCGCCTGGGCGGACAGGCGCCGGGCCATTCCCGGGTATTCGACGACGAAGCCGTCCGCATCGAATTCCAGGTCGCTGTTGTAGTCGCCCGCCGCGTAGCGGACGCGGGCGGCGTCTCCGGTTCTCCCGAGGTGGGTGTAGATCTGCCGCGAGGGTCGCACGGCCAGGTCGGGCACCGAAACCCAGGCCATCAAGAACGACTGCTCGCCCGACATCAGGTGCAGCTCGTGGCGCAGCGTCGGCATGGTGTTGGTAAGCGGGCAAAGCCCCAGGTCGCAGTCGAGCGCACCATCGACGTCCGGCAGCGGCTCACCGTTGGCGGTCCACCGCCCGGCACCGTCGTGCCGGAGGTCGAGCTCGCGCGCCCACAGCGCGGTCTCGGCGCCGACCCGCAGTCGGCGAGTCACGTAGTCATCGCCGGTTTCGAGCTCGTACGTGATCCAGTACGGCTCCGGAACGGTCCCGACAGCCCGCCCCCTGGCCCGGAAGCTCCTGCCGACGACCTCGACCCACGATGTCTCGTACCCACCGCTCTCGGTCACGTCCCAGGTGAAAACGCGCGAATCGACCATGCTCGCACCCTAGCGGCGGCGCTTGGTCCGCAGGTAGTCGCCGACGACCGCCGCTCCGAGGCCGTCCGCGGTGGGCGACAGGACCCGGCCGCCGCCGCGGCGGGCGACGATGTCCACGAACGCCTTCAGGCGCGGGTTCTCGCCGAGCATGAAGACGCTCAGCGTGGTCCCCAACCGGTGCAATGCGTCCACTTCGGACAGCGTCACGCCGAGGGTGTGCGGCGTCGGCGGGTACTGGAACACCGCTTCGCCGTCGGGTTCGAGGTGCGCGGTCGGTTCGCCGTCGGTCACGACGAGCACCACGGGCTGGGCGTCCGGGTGGCGGCGCAGGTGGCGCCCCGCGAGCAGCAGGGCGTGGTGCAGGTTCGTGCCCTGCTCCCAAACCCCTTCCAGCGCGGCGAGCTCACCCACATCCACAGTGGACGCGTAGCGGCCGAAGGTGACCAGCTGCAGCGCGTCCGACCGGAACCGGGTCGCGACCAGGTGGTGCAGCGCGAGCGCGGTGCGCTTCATCGGCACCCAGCGGCCGTCCTGCACCATCGACCACGACGTGTCCACGCACAGCACCACAGCCGCGCGCGAGCGCTGCTCGGTCTCCGCCACCTCCAGGTCCGAGATGTCCAGCAGCGCCGAGTCGGGGCCCTCCCCCGCGCGCCGCAGCACCGCGTTGCGCACCGTGCGCACGGCGTCCCACGGCTCCGCGTCGCCGTAGCTCCACGGCCGCGTGGTGCCGGTCAGCTCCCCCGCCGCGCCCGCGCGATCGGTGTCGCGCTCGCCGCGTCGCGACCGCAGCTGCGAGATCACCGACCGCAGCGCGGTCTCCCCGAGCCGCCGCATCGCTCGCGGCGACAGCCGGAGGCTGCCATCGGGTGCGCGCTGCAACAGGCCCTGCTGCCGCAACTGCTGCTCGATCTCCGAAAGCCGCTGCGCATCGACGACCGCCTGCGGGCCGAGCTGCCGTGCCAGCGCCTCCAGGTCGATGTCCTCCAGGCTCGCGCCCGGATACGCCTGCCCCAGCTGCTCCGCCAGCCGGTCCAGCTCGCCGAGCTCGGCCATCGCCGCGGTCGCCTCGGCCAGGCCCATCGGCTGGTCGCCGCGGAACCGCGCCTGGCCCGTCCAGTCCTCGCCCGGCCGCAGCCCCTGCAGCTGCTGATCGAGCCGCTGCAACGCCTGCGCGATCCGCGGATCGCCGAATGCCTGCTGCGACAACGACATCAGCTCGGCGCGCTGCTGCTCGCTCATGGAGTTCAGCAGCCGCTGCGCGGCGGCCGAGCGCGCCGCCAGCGCGTCGATGAGCTCGTCGACGTCGCGCGGGTTCTCCGGGAAGAACTCGCCGTGCTGGGCCATGAACTGCTCGAACTTCTGCTGGACGTCGGCGTCGCCGCGGGCGTGCGCGGCCAGCAGCGCCGACAGGTCGTCGAGCATCTGCCGCACCCGTTCGACGTCCTCGGGCGTGACGTGCTCCATCGCCTGCTTCATGCCCTGGAAGCGCTGTTCGAGGAACTCGGTGCCCAGCATCTGCCGGATCTCCTCGAACGCCTCCCGCGCGTCCGGCGAACGCCAGTCGTAGTTCGCCAGCTCGGCGACCTGACCGGCGACGTCCGGCGGCAGCGCGTCGAGCTGCAGCTCGCGGAACCGCGCGTCCTCACTCGTGTCGACCGCGAGCGCCAGCCGCTCCTGCTGCAGCGCGCGGTCCAGCAGCCGGCGGACCTCGGAGAGCGTCCCGTCCAGCCGGTGCCGCCGCTGCAGCTCGCTGCGCCGCTGCCACAGCCGCCGGGTGAGCTCGTCGAGCCCGGCGGTGTCGCGGGTTCCGGTGCGCAGCATCTCCTCCAGCGCGGAGCGCGGCGACGCGCCTTCCATGACGTCGCGGCCGATCTGGTCCAGCGCGGCGCGCAGGTCCACCGGCGGGGCCAGGGGGTCCGTCCCGCCGTGCCACGCGTCGTACCGGAACCGGCGGCTCATCAGCTGTACACCGACCGGTCGTCCTCGGCGTCCTTGCCGAGCCGCTTCGCCAGGTACAGCGACTCCAGCGCGAGCTCGACGGCGCTGGCGATCCGCCCCGGCGGGTCCCCGGCCCGCACGCCGAGCCGCTCCGCGACCTGGTGCAGCACCGGCAGCTCCGGCAGCGCCGTGAGCACGTCGTGCCCGGCGATGCGCTCGCCGGTGGCCACCGGGTGGCCGTCGACGACGGCCTGGGCCAGCGACTGCAGGTCCAGCCCGGCGAACAGGCCGCGGGCGGTGTCGGCGACCGAGCGGCGCAGCAGGTAGCCGAGCAGCTCGTCCTCGCGGCCCTCCTCGCCGGCCTCGAACTCGATCTTGCCGCGCAGCACGGCGGGCACCGCCGCCAGGTCGACCGGCCGCGCGACCGCCGGGTGCTCGCCGGTCACCGCGGAGCGGTGCAGCGCGGCGGCTGAGACCGTCTCGGCGGCGGCGATGGCGAACCGGGCCGACACGCCGGAGCGCTGGTCGACGGCGCTGGACTCGCGCAGGTGGCCGACGAAGCGCGCGAGCACCTCCAGCAGGTGGTCGCCGACCTCCGCGGGCAGGTCCGCCTCCTGGCGCACCAGCGAGATCTCGTCGTCGACGTCCAGCGGGTAGTGGGTGCGGATCTCCGCGCCGAAGCGGTCCTTCAGCGGCGTGATGATCCGGCCCCGGTTGGTGTAGTCCTCCGGGTTGGCGGTGGCGACCAGCAGCACGTCCAGCGGCAACCGCAGGCTGTAGCCGCGGATCTGGATGTCCCGCTCCTCCATCACGTTCAGCAGCGCCACCTGGATCCGCTCGGCCAGGTCGGGCAGCTCGTTGACGGTGACGATGCCGCGGTGCGCGCGGGGCACCAGTCCGAAGTGGATCGTCTCCGGGTCGCCCAGCGAGCGCCCCTCGGCGACCTTCACCGGGTCCACGTCGCCGACCAGGTCGCCGACCGAGGTGTCCGGGGTCGCCAGCTTCTCCACGTACCGCTCGCTGCGGTGCCGCCAGGCCACCGGCAGGTCGTCGCCGAGTTCGGCGGCGCGGCGGCGGGAGGCCGGGGTGATCGGCTGCAGCGGGTGCTCGCCGAGCTCCGAACCCTCGATGACCGGCGTCCACTCGTCCAGCAGTTCGGTGAGGCTGCGCAGCAGCCGCGTCTTGCCCTGCCCGCGCTCCCCGAGCAGCACCACGTCGTGCCCGGCGATCAGGGCGCGCTCCAGCTGCGGCAGCACGGTCTGGTCGAAACCGACGATGCCGGGCCACAGCGAGCGGCCGGAGCGCAGTGCGGTCAGCAGGTTGGCGCGCAGCTCCGCCTTGACGCTGCGCGGCGCGTGGCCGCTGGACCGCAGCTCCCCCGCCGTGCGGGGCAGCCCTTCGGGTGAAGTCGGGGTCGTCACCCCCTCGACGCTACCGGCACGCACCGACGCGCGCTGCCATAGCAGAAAGGATTTCGCATGCGGTCTGGCGAGAGTAGAAAAACCAGGTAACCCGCGACGGCACGCGCAGGAGGATCAAGTGGCCCTGGAGATCGAGGTGGACCCCGCCGAGGCAGGGTTCGACGCCGCCCGGCTGAACCGAATCGACCAGCACTTCGCCAAGTACGTCGAGGCCGGCAAGCTGCCCGGCTGGCTGGCGCTGGTGTCCCGGCAGGGCAAGATCGCGCACCTGTCGACGCACGGCATGCGCGACGTCGCCGCCGGCACCCCGGTGCAGACCGACACCCTGTTCCGGATCTACTCCATGACCAAACCGGTCACCTCGGTGGCGATCATGATGCTGCACGAGGAGGGTGCGTTCGAGCTCACCGACCCCGTCAGCGACTTCATCCCGTCCTTCGCCGAGCTGCGCGTCTACAGCGGCGGCACGGCCCGCGCCCCGCAGACCCGCCCGGCGGGCGAGGACATGCGGATCTGGCACCTGCTGACCCACACCGCCGGCCTCACCTACGCCTTCCACTACCTGAACCCGGTCGACGAGCTCTACCGCCGCGCCGGCTTCGAGTACGGCATGGCCGACGACCTCGACCTGGCGGGCTGCTGCGACGAGTGGGCGAGCATGCCGCTGCTGTTCGACCCCGGCACGGCCTGGAACTACTCGGTGGCCACCGACGTGCTGGGCCGGATCGTGGAGGTGGCGTCCGGGCAGACGCTGGACGAGTTCTTCCGCACCCGCATCTTCGAGCCGCTGGGCATGACCGACACCGGCTTCGCGGTGGACCGCGCCGACGCCGACCGGCTCGCCACCCTCTACGTCGCCGACCCGCAGGGCAAGGCCCGCCCGCACCCGAAGCAGGCGGAGCTGGGCGCGGCGGCGTTCGAGCTGCCCAAGGCCCTCTCCGGCGGCGGCGGGCTGTTCTCCTCGGCGCACGACTACCACCGGTTCACGCAGATGCTGCTGCGCGAGGGCGAACTCGACGGGGTCCGCCTGCTCGGCAGCCGCACGGTGCAGTACATGACCCGCAACCACCTGCCCGGCGGCGCGGACCTGGAAACCCTGGCGCTCGGCGCGTTCTCGGAGGTGGCCAACGCGGGCAAGGGCTTCGGGCTGGGCTTCGCGGTGATCGACGACCCGATGGCGGCGAAGGTGATCAGCTCCCCGGGCGAGTTCTCCTGGGGCGGCCTGGCCAGCACCGCGTTCTGGGTGGACCCGGCGGAGGACCTGACGGTGCTGTTCCTGACCCAGCTGATGCCGTCGAGCACCCACCCCATCCGCTCCCAACTGCACCAACTCGTCTACCAAGCCCTGGTGGACTAAGGGATCCGGCCCGGTGGGTCCGCAATTTCAATGGAAATCGGACCTTCGATTTCAATGAGCCCTTTTCATCCTGGTCTGCGGCGTCAGGCCAGGTCCCGAGTGTGCAGGGGTCGTGAGTGCCCATGGTCGTCATAGCAGCCATAGCCACTCACGACCCAGGACACAGGCCATCCGCGTAGAGGATGAAAAAGGTCAATGAAACTGCGGATCACCGGGTCAGGCGTGTTGCTTCCGGCGGTGGTGGAGGTTCGCCAGGGCCGTCACCGCGAAGGCGCACGCGCACGCCACCAGCATCGCCAGGGCCATGCCGAGCTTGTTCGTCGCGATGAACGGCGGCACGAACGCCGGCAGGTAGGCCGTCGCTTCCGAGCCCGTCCACCCCACGAGCGCGCCACCCGCCGCCGCGCTCAGCAACGCGCCCGCGAAGACCCGCTTGTCGGCGAACAGGAACGGGTACGCCGCCTCCACGAAGGTGCCGAAGCCGAAGTTGACCGCCGCGCCCGAGGCCGCCAGCGCGCGCTCGCCGCTGCTGCGCGGCAGCACCACGTTCGCCAGCGTGATCCCGAGGCTGACCATCACCAGGCCCACCATGTCGATGGCGCCGAAGAAGCTGTGCCCCTTCTCCCCCATTTCGACCAGCACGAGCGGCAGGATCACCGCGTGGTAGACGCCGCCGATGATCGCCGGCCACATCACCAGTCCGGCCACCGCACCGGCCAGCAGCGGGTTGAACTCCACCAGCGCCTCGATGCCGGCCTTGACACCGTCGCCGATCGCGCTGGTCAGCGGCGCGAGCGCGAAGTGGACGACGAGCCCGCCGAGCAACCCGGCGAGACCGCCGGTGACGATGTTCGCCGTCGTCGCCGGGAACCGGCGCGCCAGCGTCCAGGTGAGCAGGTACGACGCCAGCACGCCGGCGAGCACGCCGCCCACCAGGCCACCGAGGATGCCGCCCTGCGCCGACAGGATGCCGGCCACCGCACCGGCGACCAGTCCGACCTCGCCGAGCCCGGAGACGCGGCGGGCGGCGACGGCCGCCACGACGATCGGCAGCCCTTCCATGAGCGCGTCGAAGACCGGCGACAGGAAGTCGAGACCGGGGATCTTGCTGATCGCCAGCACCAGGGCCATAGCGATGAACGCCGGGATGCTGCCGACCATGATCCCGCGGATGCTGATCCGCCGCCACGGGCCACCTTCGGCCACAGTGGACGGTCCGCTGCCGATGACCGGCCGGTACTTCAGGCCCCAGCGGCGGGCGAGCCCGGACACGTAGGACACCGCTCGGGTGGCGCTGGTCGTGCCGGTGGTGCCGGATCCGGCGACCAGGTCGACCCCGAGGGCCTGCGCGGTGGCCAGCGAGCTGCCGCCGGTCCCGCTGGCCGGGGCGCGGACCTCCGCCGCCGCGGCGACCGCCTGGCCGTTGGCACCCGACGGGTCCGCGCTGACCAGGATCAAGCCGTCGATCTCACCGGAGCGCAGCGATTGCGCCAGGCGCTCGTCGTGCTCCGCCGCCGCCTCGTTGACCTCGGCCAGCGAGCCCTGCAAGGCCGGTGCGGGCCCATCGGTTTCCAGCGTCCACAGGGTCGCCGCGGTGTCGCCCGAGGCGTGGTCCATCGACGACTGCGCGGCGACGAACTGCACCGCGGCCAGCTCGATGCCCGCGGCGTCCAGCTGCCGCGCGATGTCGGCCAGCAGCCGGGCCGGGTCGTCGCCGCCGTGGCTGTGCAGGTTTCCGCCGCTGCTGCCGATGATCGCGACGCGTTTCGGGCCGTCTCCGGGCGACTGGGCCATCGAACCTCCGGGTGTAGCGGGAGAAACCGCCGGGCAGCGCCCAGACCGCAGGCATACTAACAACCACTACTCGTCCGATCGGGTTACCAAGAGCGGCCGATCGCCCACATCACCGGCGCCCGGCTAGGGCTTGGCGGCTTGGCGGCGAGCCCGGTGGTTGGCGACGTTGAGGCGGTTGCCGCACAGCTCGGGCATGCAGTAGCGGCGGCGGCCCGCCCGGCTGGTGTCGACGAAAACCCCGTTGCACACCGGCGAAGCGCAGTCCCGGAACCGGTCGTGCCCCAGCGCGCGCAGAGCGCCGAGCAGCCCGGTTCCCACGAAGACCGCCAGCTCGTCGGCCAGCGATGCGTGCGGCGCGGTCGCGACGTGCCACTGCCACCGGCCGCCGTCGTCGCGGTGCAGCGACGGGCCGGCGACGGCACGCGCGACCAGCGCCGACGCGCCTTCGACGAGCCGGTCTTCGTCGGCTTCGATGACGGCCCGGACCTCCTGGCGGAGCGCGCGCACCTGATCGAGGTCGGCGGCACTCGGCCCGCCGCCCGCCAGGGCATCGACCCGGATCTCGTGCTCCTCCAGGAAATGCGCCAAGGCCGCGGGGTCGACGAGCACCTCGCCGGCGCTCCGCACCTCGGGCGCGGTGTTGACCAGGTCGGTGGCCACCCCGGCCCCCAATGCGTAATCGTTGAACGTTGCTTTCAACCCTTACCCTCCCCTACGGTAACCGGAGAAACATGAATATACCCCTTAGTCATGGAGGATCGATGCACACGAAGCCCGAGACGTGGCGGCTCACCGAGCGGGTCGAGGTGTCCGGCGGCGAGGTCGCCACCGGCGTCTTCGGCGACGGACCGCCGGTGATCCTGGTCCACGGCACGCCGGCCTGGTCCTACCTGTGGCGCGACGTCGTGCCGGTGCTCGCCCGGCGGCACACCGTCCACGTGTGGGACCTGCTCGGCTTCGGCGATTCCCGCGCGGAACCCGGTGTAGCACCGTCGATCGCCCGCCAGGCCCGGACGCTCGCCGAGCTCGTCGAGCACTGGGGGATCGACGAACCGAGCCTGGTCGGGCACGACATCGGTGGCGGGATCGTGTTGCGGGCGCACCTGGTCGAACGGGTCCCGGCCCGGAGCCTCGCGCTGCTCGACGCCGCCGTGCTCGGCCCGTGGAACACCCCGTTCACCGAGCACATGCAGACCCACGAGGACGCCTACCGCACGATGCCGCCGCACGTCTTCGGCGACATCATCGCCGCGCGCTTCAGCACCGCCGCGCACCGGATGTCCAGCACCGCCGCGGCGGCGTACCTCGCGCCCTGGAGCGGCGAAGCCGGGCAACAGCGCTGGATCGACCAGGTTGCCGCCGTGAGCTTCGAGGACACCCGCGAGGTCGTGGCCCGGCTCGGCGAGATCGCCGCGCCCACCCTGGTGCTGTGGGGCGAGCGGGACGAGTGGCTGGACCCTTCGGTCGGCGATCGCCTGGCCGCGGCGATTCCGGGTGCCCGCCGCGCGACGGTGCCCGATGCCGGGCACTTCATCGCCGAGGACGAGCCGCGGAAAACCGCGGCGGCACTGCTCGACTTCTTCGGCTAGCCACTTTCGGCAGCTCCGGGGTTCTGCATCGGCAATGCGCCCCGAAAGGCCCGCTCGGAAACGACCGGAATCACGTTTTCCGCGACATCACCACAGCAGCGGAACCGCAGGTCAGCAACTCCCTGGAAGGCATCCGAGGCGATTTGTCAAATCGCTTCGCGGCCAGAATCCGCGGCATTTGTCAAATAGCGCGCTGAGCTGGATTTCTGGGCAGCACAACGATTCTTGGGTACCGTTGTCCGGCAGCGGGGAAATCGTGGCATCGCGCTCGGGGGACAACTGTGCCCGCCGACCGGCCTGAACGGAGGACACCCATTACCGCTCCGGCAAGCACCAGAAGAACCGGCATCCCGGCGCGACTGCAGGCGACCTTCCGGCCGCACGGGCCGCTGCCGTCCGCCGGACAGCTCGCCCTGTGGGGCACCGACGACCCGTCCGCGGCGGCGACCGAGCTCGGCTTTCCCCTTGGTGCGCAAGGGGAACTGCCGACCGTGCTGCCGTCCGGACGCGGGGTCGGGGCGGCCGACGTGCCCGCCGCGCTGATCCCGGTCGGCAACGCGCTCGCGCCGCTGGCGGCGCTGCCCAGCCCGGACCGGTGGCCGGGCTGGCACCGCCCCGGCGACTCGCTGATCGCCTGGAGCGTCGCGGCGAAACTGGCCCTGGAGCACGTCGCCGCCGGACACCTCGTGCCCGACGTGCGCGACGACATCGCCTGCTGGCGCCTGGCCAACCCGCACGACGACCGGCTCGCCGCGCTCGCCGAGGCCCTGCCCCCGGCCGCGCACGCGCTGCGCCGCGGCGACGCGCTCTGGACCGCGGCGGAACTCCTCGCCGCCTTCGGCGACGCCGTCGCGGACGCCTGCGCGCGGAGCACCGCGATCGCCGGGAACGGCTCCTGGGGAGGCAGGTGGATCACCGCGCTGACCGGCCCGGATCCGGCGGTGCGGCTCGACGAGCAGGCCAGGTCCGAGGTCCTGGCCTGGGCCCGGCCGCTTCCGGCGGGCCCGGCCGGTCCGCTCGGCGGCCGGCTCCGCCTGCGCCTGGAGGTGCCCGCCGACGACGGCGCGCCGTGGGCGCTGAGCCTCCACCTCCAAGCCGCCGACCGGACGGTGTCGGTGCCGGCCGCGCGGGCCTGGTCGGCGGGTTCTGCGACGCTCCGGCTACCGGGCGGTTCCATCGGCTCGCCGCAGGATTCGCTGGTGCGCGGGCTGGCCGAGGCGGCCCGGATCTTCCGGCCGCTGGACGCGGCGCTGTCCGAGCAGCGCCCGACCGAAGCCCTGCTGGACGTCGCGCAGGCGGCGGAGTTCCTGGCCACCGGCGAGGCCGAGCTGACCGCCGCGGGCATCGCCGTCGACGTGCCGACCGATCTCACCGGGGTGCGCCGCCTCCGGGCGCGCCTCCACTCCCCGGATTCGGCGCGGTTCCGCTGGGAGGCCGCCATCGGCGACCAGGCGCTGACGGCGGACGAGCTCGACGAGCTGATCGCGGCGGGCCACCCGCTGGTGCGCTGGCGCGGCCGCTGGGTGAGCGTCGACGTGCACGAGGCGAAGAACGTCCGCGCCGTGCTTGGGAAAACGCACACGCTGTCGGAGTCCGAAGCGCTGGCGGCGGTTCTGGAGGGGCGCCGGGCCACCGAGCTCGGCGAGGTCGAGGTGTCCGCCGGCGGGCGGCTGCGGACGCTGGTCGAGCGGCTCGGCGAGCCGTCCCTGCAACCACGGCTGATCGGCATCGACGCGACGCTGCGCGGCTACCAGCAGCGCGGCGCGGCCTGGCTGCAGAGCATGGCCGAGCTGGGATTCGGCGCGGTGCTCGCCGACGACATGGGGCTCGGCAAGACGCTGCAGACCATCACGCTGCTGGCCGCCCGCGCCGGTACGCGGCCGCAGCTGGTGGTGTGCCCGACGTCGGTGGTGGACAACTGGCAGCGCGAACTCAACCGCTTCGCGCCGAAGCTGCCGGTCGTGCGCCACCACGGCCCGCGGCGGCCCATCGCTCCCGGGGCGTTCACCCCCGGCTCCGTCGTGATCACCACCTATCCCCTGCTGCGCACCGACGCCGCACTCCTGTCCGAAGTGGACTGGGAGGTCGTGGTGCTGGACGAGGCGCAGCAGATCAAGAACCACGCCGGGCAGACCGCGCAAGCGGCCCGTCGGCTGCGCGCGGGCGCCCGGGTGGCGCTGACCGGCACGCCGGTGGAGAACCGGCTCGCCGAGCTGTGGTCGATCATGCACTTCGCGAATCCCGGCCTGCTGGGCGGTTTTGCCCGCTTCAAGGAGCGGTTCGCGGTGCCGGTCGAGCGCTGGCGGGACGCCGACGCCGCGCGGCGGCTGCGTTCGGTCGTCGCGCCCTTCCTGCTGCGCCGCCTCAAGACCGAGGTCGCGACCGACCTGCCGCCGAAGGTCGAGTCGGTGGTCACCTGCACGCTGACCGACGAGCAGGCCGCGCTGTACCGGAGGACGGTGCGGGAAACCTTCGACGACGGCTTGGGCGCTGGCATCGGGCGGCGCGGGCGCATCCTCAAGCTGCTGACGGCGCTCAAGCAGATCTGCAACCACCCCGCGCACTTCCTCGGCGAGACCGGGCCGCTCCCGGGCCGCTCCGGGAAGCTCACCCGCGCCACCGAGATGCTGGCCGAGGTGGTGGCGGCCGACGACCGCGCGCTGGTGTTCACCCAGTACCGGGCGATGGGCGAGCTGCTAGCCGAGCACCTGGCCGCCGAGCTGGGCCTGCCCGCGGTGCCGTTCCTGCACGGCGGCGTGTCGACGGCGCGGCGGCAGGCGATGGTGGACGCCTTCCAGCACGACGACACCGCCCCGCCGCTGCTGATCATCAGCCTGAAGGCGGGCGGCACCGGCCTGAACCTGACCCGCGCGACGCACGTCGTGCACTACGACCGCTGGTGGAATCCGGCGGTGGAGGACCAGGCGACCGACCGCGCGCACCGGATCGGCCAGTCCCGCCGCGTGCACGTCCACAAGCTGGTCGCGCACGGGACGCTCGAAGAGCGGATCGCCGACCTGCTGGAGCAGAAGCGCGCCCTGGCCGACGCGGTGATCGGCAGCGGCGAGACGTGGCTGGCCGAACTGACCGACGACGCGCTGCGCGAACTCGTCGAACTGTCCACGGAGGACTAATGAGCGAAAACGGCTTCCCCGTTCATGAAATCCGCGCGCAAGATGCGGAGGACTCATGAGTAGCCCGGTGTCAACCTCAGCCCTCCTCAACCGCACCCCGGGGGACCGTGACGCAAACCAGCCACGAGAAACCGCGCAACGGGAGAGTGGGCTGAACGCAACCACCACTGTGAATCGCGGAGAGGCGGACCAGTCATGAGCGGCAAGAAGCGGACGGAATCCTTCGGCGCGACGTGGTGGGGACGGCGCTGGCGGCGCGCCCTGGAATCGCTCGGCGCCACCTATCCCAATCCGCGCCTGCCGCACGGAAGGTCGCTGGCGCGCCACGGTGCCGTGCAGGACCTGGTCGTCGAGCCGGGCCGGATCCGGGCCCAGGTGCACGGGCGCGGCAGGGCGCACGACATCGTCCTGACGCTTCCGGTTTTCTCCGACACCGATTGGGAAAGGGCCGTCGAGGCGCTCGCCGGTCAGCTGCGGCACGCCGCCGCCCTGCTGCAGGGCGAGCTGCCGGAGGACGTCGACGACACGCTGCGCGAGGTCGATCTGTCCCTGTTCCCGCGAACCGGCGAACTCGGCTCGACATGCACATGCACCAGCAAGAACGAGCCGTGCGGGCACGCCGCGGCGGTGCACTACGTGCTGGCCCCGATGCTGGACGCCGACCCGTTCCTGCTCACCAGGCTGCGCGGCCGCGACCGGGAACCGCTGCTGGCCGCATTGCGCGCGGCGCGCTCCGGCTCGGCCGAACCGGAGCGCCCGACGATCGACCGGCTCGACCCGGAAGCGCTGTTCACCGCGCGCGGCGACCTGGCAGCGATCGCGGTCCACCCGCACCGGCCGGACGGCCGGGTGCCGGAAGTGCTGCGGCAGCTCGGCGAGATCCGGGGCCTCGACCGGGAAAGCTGGCAGCACCTCGTGTCCGCCGGCCAGCACGCCCGCAACCGCGCGTGGACGCTCGCCGAAGGAGCGTGACCAGGTCAGCCGGTGTAGGAGATGAATCCGCCGACGAGGGCGCCGTAGAGGACATGCCCCAGGAGGCTGACCACCGGTGTCACCACCCCGTAGTTGAGCAGGAGGAATCCCGGTGGTTCGAGCAGCGCGGTGCGGGGAGCGCTGGTCAGGCTGGTTCCCATCCGCGGGTGCACCACCGGCAGCAGGAGGTTCACCAGCGCGGTTCCGGCGAACAGGCCGTGGACCAGACCGAACAACGCCCCCAACCACCAACTGCTGGTTCCCAGCGCGACGAACAGCCCGTAGTAGCCCAGGGCGAACAGCTCCCCGAAGAGGAAGTGCGCCAGGTATCCGAGGGCTTTCGCGCGCGAGCGGTTGACCGTGAGGCAGGTGCCGAGCAGGAAGGGGATGTCGATGCGGGTCAGCTTCAACTCGTTCGCCGCGCGCAACGCCGTGGTCAGCACCAGGGTGCCGATGAACCCGCCGGCGAGCGCTCCCCAGATCGTCACCGCGCCACCGCCTGCTCGGTGATCGCACAAGCCGCGCTGATCAACGCCAGATGGGTCAGGCCCTGCGGCATGTTCCCCAGGAACTCCCCCGTGGCCGGGTCGATCTCCTCGCTGTAGAGGCCCACGTCGTTGGCCAGCCCGACCAGCTGGTCCATCAGCTCCGCGGCCTCTTCGAGGTGGCCGCAGCGCGCAACGGCCTCGGCCAGCCAGAACGAGCAGGCCACGAACGCCCCCTCCGTCCCCTGCAGACCATCGTCGCCGCCGTAGCGGTACACGAACGGTCCGCGCGCCAAGTCGCGGCGGATGGCCTCGATCGTGCCGTGCAGCCGGGGCTGCTGCGGACCCGCATAACCGCGCAGCAGGCCGAGCAAGACGCTGACGTCCACCTCCTCGGCGCCGGCGCTGCGCACGTAGCTGCTCCGGTCCTCGCTCAGGCACCGCGTTTCGATGAAGTCCTCGATCGCATCCTGCTCGCGCCGCCACGTGCGTGCGTGCCGGCGGGGAAGCAGCCCTCGTTCGGCCAAGCGCAGCGCGCGGTCGAGGGCGATCCAGCACATCATCTTCGATTGGGTGAAATGCCGGGGCGCGCTGCGGACTTCCCAGATCCCCGCGTCCGCTTGCCGCCAGCTCGCGCACACGAAATCGGGCTCTGTCGCTGATTGCGTGATCAAGGACGCCGTGGGTGGTTACTGGTCGAGTAGGATTCTCTTGCGTAGCAAGGTGAAGCTGGCTTTGCCGTAGGTCTGTCGTTTGAGCATTTTGATCTTGTTGTTGATACCTTCGGTCGGGCCGTTGCTGTAGGGCAGGGTCAGGCCCGCGGTGGTGGCGTCCCAGTCCTTTTCCAGGCCGTTGAGGTAGGAATCGAAGCCGGGCAGCGCGTCGCCACGGGTTGTGGCGGTCCAGGCGGCGAGGTCCTGGCCGCGGCGTCCGGTGAGGATCGCGGCGAATTCGCGCACCCGGGTGGCGAGGGCGGTCATCCCGGGACAGCTGGCGGTCAGATCGTCGAGGTGGCGGCGGGTGGGGTCGGGTAGATCCTCGGGTCTGCTCATGATCCAGCAGACCAGGCGGCGTGGTGAGGGCGTGCGGCGTTGCGGGTCGGCCCGTCCCTGGTTGATGTAGCGCACCGGGAGGTTCGCGCTGCCGGTGTAACCCAGTTCGCGGATCTCGGCCAGGATCCGGGTAACCGGGATGTTCTCGGCCAGGCGCTTCCGGACGTGGTCACGGTGGGCGTCGACCAGGCAGCGACCGTAGCGCGGCGGGCGCAGCAGGTCTTCGACCCGCTCGGCACGGGCGTAGCGTTTGACGGTGTTCAAGGCCCAGCCCAGCCGTCGGGCACATTCCAGCAATCCCACCCCTTGGTTGAGGAGTTCGTGGACGGCGGCGAACCGTTCCCGCGTGCGCTCAGCTAGCGCCGAACCGGCCGCGCGGGGCGTGGTGTTCCAGAACGTGGAGTAGGCCACGACGCTCTTTTCCACTGCTGCAGCCAGGTTGTGCCAGAGGTGCCACCGATCACTGGCCTGGACGGCCTTCGGGGCGCCCTGGCGGATGGCCTCGGCATAGGCTGCGGACCCGTCACGGCAGACGACCTCAACACCGGGATGCTCACGCAGCCAGGCGGCCACAGTGCCGGCTTTGCGGTCTGGGAGCACGTCGAGGCGGCGGTGGGTGACCGCGTCGATCAGCAACGTCGCGTACTTGCGGCCCCGCCGGATCGCGAAGTCATCGACACCCAGCACCGTGACCGTCCCGACCTCGGGTTCGGGCAGCGCATGCACCAAGCGCAGCAACGTGCTCCGGCAGACCGCCATCCCCAGCCGAGCCGCTAGACGTGTTCCTGCCCTGCCCGCCAGCGCCAACCCGATGTGCTCTAATACCGCACGGTTGGGGGATGTCTTGCGGGCGTGTTTGGCAGTCAAGCCGTCGACCTGCTCGGCGAACGTCCGAACAGGACAGTCGATTCCATCACAGAAGAACCGGCGTACCTGTAATCGCAACGTCACCGGCTGGCCGGCCACCGAGACATCGGCCAGCCCACGGTCATATCGGCTGTGAACCCGCCGCGACCGGCCACCACACGACGGGCAGACGCCATCTTCGGCCTTCACTCGCGCCCAGACCAGCACGCCCGACCCGGCTCGCTCGACCTGCTCCACCACCCCGGCCAGGTGCGGCAGCAACACGTCCAGCCACTCACGATCACACACCGACCATGATCACAGACTTCCCATCAGGCCCGACGACCAGACCCGCGACGTTGATCACGCAATCAGCGACAGAGCCGATGACCTGACACAACCGCTTCACGCCGTAACGGCGCTGGTGTTCGGCGACGAACTGGAAGCGGTTCACCAGCGCGTCTCCCCGGCGAAATACTTGGCCGCCTTACGCAGGATCTCGCGTTCCTCCTCCAACTCCCGGACCCGCCTGCGCAGCGCGGCATTCTCACTCTCCAGCATGCCGGAAGCCGGTGCGGCCGCAGGCGTTGCCGTGGCCTCGGTAGGCGGGCCAGCGCGATGCCGGTCATCACTCCGGATCCAGTTCCGCAGCGTCTCGGCGTTCACCCCGAGATCCGCGGCCACCGCCGCGATCGTCGTACCAGGGCGAGACCGGTACAACGCAACCGCCTCGGCCTTGAACTCCGGCGGGTAGTGCTTCATCACCATCTGTACAGGACTCCAGTCCACCCGGACCATCAAGATCCAAGTGTGTCAGGTGTCCAACATCCGGGGTGAAGTCCCACCGACAGACTGACCTCGAACGTGGCCTGTCCCACCGATTCCAGGACCAGGTCGACACCGCCGGTCAGGCGGGTGATCTCCTCAGCCAGATCAGGGTGCCGGCTGTCCAGGACTTCGTCAGCGCCGAGCGCTTTGACGGTAGCGTGCTTCGCTGGTGACGCCGTGGCGATCACGCGCGCACCGTAGTGGCGGGCGAGGCGGACGGCGGCCTGCCCCACGCCTCCGCCCGCGGCATGAATGAGTACCACCTCACCTGTTTTGATCTCGCCCAGTGGCTTCAGTGCCGCCAAGGCGGTGGCCCAGTTCAGCACCAGGCCAAGCGCTTCGGCGTCGCTCCAGCCGGAAGGGACGGGGAGTACACCCGTGGCTGGCATGGTCATGTACTGCGCGAAGGCTCCCGGGCCCGCTCCGACGACGTGGGTGCCGAGTTCGAGCGGGTTGTCGACGTCCAGGCCAACACCCACGATCTCGCCGGCGGCCTCGAAGCCCGCCACATAAGGTGCCTGCGGACCTCCCCCGTAAGTTCCATGGGTCTGCATGACGTCAGCGAAGTTGACCCCGGCAGCGCCGACGCGGATCAGGTACTCGCCGGGCCCTGGGGTAGGGCGTCGATGATCCGTCGTAAGGGTCAGATCCTTCGGTCCCCGGTGCGACCGCTGGATCAGTGCTCGTACCGTCTGTTCAGCCGCGCGCTGCTGCTCGTTGATCTCCATGCACCGAACGTAGGAGTCTGACACTTACGTCAAGGTCAAGTGGCGGTCATAGATCATTGCGGCGGGCCTCCTTCAGGTAGGCGTCGAGTGCCGCCTGCTGATCGCTGAGAACGACGATGCGAGCAGCGAGCCGATCGCGATAGCTCTGCACCACCACCACCTGCACCCATCACCCCACCCCCACCACCACCCCCCACCACCACTGCACCCCCACCCTGCACTTCGTGCAGGAACTCCGCGCACACCACGTCGGTGCCAGCATCGGATCCGTCAGTGAGGCGGGGCAGGAGTTCCCTGATCAACCGCACGGGCAGCCCGGACTCCAGCAGCGAGCGGATGACGAGCACTCGGTCGATCGTGGACTGGCAGTAGTCGCGGAACCCATTGCTGAAACGGCCAGGGACGATCAAGCCCTCATCCTCGTAGTGCCGCAACGATCTCGCACTCACGCCGCTGACTTTGGAAGCTTCGCTGATCTTCATACTTGGAGGCAACGTCCACGAGCACCGCGATCTTCCATCACCATCGCTACGACGAGTTGAAGACCTGCTCAGACGTCAACAACCTCATGTCCCGCAACAGCAGCCTTCCTCTACACCGCAGGCTGGATGGCGCTCTCGCTCATCGCTATCTGGGCTGTCCGTCCGGCTATCTCCGGCCCAACATCACGGAACTCTCCGTCCTGACCCGGGTGGGAGTCCGTGTCCTTGGCATCCTGGACGTTGTTTTCGTGAGCGTCCTGGTCGGTTGCTCTAGCGGGTGGCTGTTGCTTCGGGGATTCGGGTTCTGGCGTTGGGCTGAGGCCAACGGCGAGTAGGACCGCGAGCCAGGTCCCTCCTAGCGCATAGCCGGCCACGACGTCGGTGAGCCAGTGGGCGCCAAGGTAGACGCGGGAGAGGCCGACGAACAGCACCACGACCATGACGGCGGCGACCGCCAGGGTGCGGGCACGGGGCGAGCGGCCGCGGGCGAGTACGAATGCCAGCATGCCCCAGGTGGCGATGGCCTGGGTGGCGTGACCGGAAGGGAACGCTGCTCCGGTCACGTGCGTGATCGCCTCAGCCAGCGGCGGACGGGGCCGATCGACGATCGCCTTGAACATCGTGGACAAGCCCATGGCTCCCAGGAATGCAGCCCAGATCTGCACCGTGGCGCGCAGGTCACGGTGTCCTACGAGGAGAACCTCGGTCGCTACCAGCAGAAGCGGCACCAAGATGACGCTCGAGCCCAGCCAGGTCACGACCTGCATTCCCATGTTGATCCAGTCGGCGCGGTGCGAGACCACGAATGCCGCGACGAGCGGATCGAGTCGGGCGGCCTCCTCGCGTTCGAGGACGTCCTGGGCCAGGCCGCCGAAGATCCAGGCACCGACAGCAGCGCCCAGCGCTGCGGTGGTCAAGGCCAGGCCAGAGGGAACGCGCGGATCCATTCTCCTGGCTAGCCAGCGCATCGGCACCGGGAAGTGCCGGTAGAGCCAACGAGCCCAGCGGGTCGTGGCCAGCCGAAGGGCGACGCCGGGCAGATCCCCGTAGCGGCGCAGGCCAGCGCGCAGGACCAGGGACACCACAAGCCCGAAGACCAACAGTGCCAACAGCAACAGGCCGACCGTGCCAGCGAGGTGCGCAGCGTAACGCCAGCTCGCTCCAGCGAAATACCCCAGCAGCGCGGTTTCGATCGCCCAGAGGACGCCGCCGCTGATGTTGTACAGGGCGAAGGTGCGGTACGGCATGCGAGCCATACCGGCCAGCCCAGGGATCACGATCCGCAAGGCCATGGTGAAGCGGCCGAACACCACAGCCTTCCCACCCCGCTCCGCGAGATACCGCTCCCCCCTGTCCAGATGTGCGTGCCGAACGAATCGGCCGAGGGTGCCGTGTAGCAGGCGCCGGCCGTAGCGGGCACCTACGGCGTAGCCGATCGTGTCGCCGACAATGGCCCCGCACGCGGCTGCCAGGACCACCGCGACGAGCCCCACCCGCTGTTGGGACGCCATCACACCGCCCAGCAGCACTGCGATCTCGCCGGGGAAGAGGAACCCGACGAACGCCGAGGACTCCAACATCGGCAGCACGAACACGATCAGCAACAAGGCCCATCCGGGCACACCGAGGATGTGTCGGGCCAATTCATCGATCATCGCGCCTCCAGGTCGAGCCTCGAAGGCGGCTTCCCGCGCGGCACTCTCCCAGCCCTCGGTGCCTTGTCACCACTTCACGATGCACCAGTCCCGCTGAGCAGACGCTGAGAACGGCGCTCAGCCGCACTCAGCAGTTGCTCAGCGCTGTGCGGGCACTGTTGTCGACGTCCGCAACGAACATGGAGGAGATATGACCAGGCGCATCAAGATCCTGACCCTGGCTGCGGCCGGCCTGCTCGCCGGAGGGCTCGGCATCGGCACGGCGGTAGCCTCGGCCAACACCGCGCCCGCGCCGCAGCCGGGAATCAGCTCGGATGCTCCCGAGTCCCCGGGAGACCAGGCCGACGCACCGCAGCCCGGTGAACAACCCGATGGCCAGGAAGCCGAGGACGGCGAACAGCCCGACGGGCAGGAAGCCGAGCAGGCCGATGGCCAGGAACAGCAGGGCAAGGACAACGACTCCGCCGACCGCCAGGAACAGGGCGAGCACCGGGACGACAACGGCAAGCCTGCGGCAACCGCCCCCGGGCACTGAGGACAAGTGGCCCCGGACACCCGCCGACGCTGCCGCCAGCGTCGGCGGGCCGTCGCTCAGCGCGCTCTCAGCAAGTAGCGCGCATCCTGGAGGCGACCGGGGAGGCTGCATGCGAGTGTTGGTGGTGGAAGACGAGCCACGGCTCGCCGAGACCATTCGGCGTGGTCTGGTAGCCGACGGTTTCGTCGTCGACCTCGTCTCCGATGGCCTCGCGGCTGTGTCGAGGGCGTCGGAAGGCGGCTACGACGTCGTCATGCTCGACATCATGCTCCCCGGCTTGAACGGCTACCGGGTACTCGAAGAGCTGCGGCGAGCGAACGTCTGGACCCCGGTGCTCATGCTGACCGCCAAGGACGGCGAGTACGACCAAGCCGACGCGTTCGACCTCGGTGCCGACGACTACCTGACCAAACCGTTCTCGTTCGTCGTCCTGCTGGCGAGGTTGCGCGCCTTGGTTCGCCGGGGCGCCCCGGAACGCCCGGTGACGCTGACGGCCGGGGATCTGAGCCTGGACCCGGGCCGGCGAGTCGTGCGCCGGGCCGGCTCAGATCTCCGGCTGACCCCGCGGGAGTTCAGCCTGCTGGAATACCTGATGCGCCACTGCGGAGAAGTGGTGAGCAAAGCGGAGATCCTACGTGACGTATGGGATCCGCACTACGACGGCGACGACAACGTCGTCGAGGTCTACATCCGCTACCTCCGCAACAAGATCGACAAACCGTTCGGGCGGGACAGCATCGAGACGATCCGCGGTGTCGGATACCGGTTGCTCGCCGACGGCGGCCGTGCGAGTTGAAGCCGATGCGCGTGCGACCTTTCCGCTGGCTGGCCGATCTGCTCGGCAGGGCGACCACGCGACGCGCTCGGCCCAAGGCCGAACGGCTGCAGCCGAGGCAGATGGGAGTGCGTTGGCGGTCCGTGGTCGTGGCCGTGGCCACCACCGGCATCGCGCTGGCCATCGGCGGGCTCGTTCTGGTGCTGCAGCTACGCCAGCAGGCCACCGACACCGTCGCGCAGGCCGCCCTGCAACGTGCCCAGCAGGTCGCCGCCCAACTCGCCAGCGAAGGCGTTCACAACGACGAGAGCTGGCCCGACTCGGTAGGCGGCGACGGAGTAGCACGGATCATCGATGCGAACGGGCGGACCGTGGCAGCCAGCCGGGGATCCGAGGACCTCGCCCTACCGCCGCTGCGGCTTGCCGCGGGACAAGTTGCCCAGCTCCGCGTCGAACCGCAGGGCGACGACGACCCGTGGTGGGTCTCGGCAGTCGGCGCGCGCAGCGAGGGCCGCGACTACACCGTGATCGCCGCGATGTCCCTGGGCCAGACGGAGGACACCGTCAACGCGGCCGCCGTCCTCCTCGCCACCGGATTCCCGATCTTGCTCCTCGTCGTCGGCGGCATCACGTACTGGCTCGCCGGACGCGCGTTGGCGCCGGTGGAAGCAATCCGGAATGAGGTCGCCGAGGTCAGCCAAGCCGATCTCGCCCGCCGCGTGCCGGTGCCCGGAACCCGCGACGAGATAGCCAGACTCGCCGACACCATGAACAGCATGCTGGCAGGCCTGGAAACCGCCCAAACCACGCAGCGACGTTTCATCGCCGACGCCAGCCACGAACTGCGCAGCCCCCTGGCCACCCTGCGCGCCAGCCTCGAGATCGCCGACCGCCAGCACCTCGACGCCAACCAGCTCGACGTCATGCGCCACGAAGTCGACCGGATGGTGCGCATGGTCGACGACCTGCTGCTGCTGACCCGTGTTGACGAGCACCGCCTGCCGCTGCACCGCACTGAAGTCGACCTGGACGATCTCGTCGATGCCGAACGCGCGCGGTTGGCCCAGACCACCGAACTGGCCGTGCACGCCAGGCTCCGCCCGGTCAAGGTCCACGCCGACCCGGCCGCGCTGTCCCGCGCCATCCGCAACCTCGTCGACAACGCTGCCCGTCATGCGAACACCACCGTCGACCTGAGCGTCACCTACGACGCCACCCACGCGGTGCTGGAGGTCACCGACGACGGGCCGGGCATCCCGGAAACGGACCGCCAACGCATCTTCGAGCGCTTCGTCCGACTCGACACCGCGCGCCAACGCTCGAGCGGCGGCGCGGGACTCGGGTTGGCCATCGTGCACGAGATCGTCACCGCGCACGATGGCGACGTGAGGATCGTCGGCGCACCCGGTGGCGGAACCTGTTTCCGGCTTCGCATTCCCCTGCCCGCACAAGGCACATCGCCCTCGGCGTAGCTTGAGTTCCACACGACGTCCAACTGGCGATCCTCCAGCAGCCTCCAGCGCTGAAACGAGCGTCAGCCGAGATCAGCGAGCAATGCTGTGAGCGCAGCCCTTTCGCCGTTCGGGTCCGGGCTCGTCGACCGGAGCTGGCGCAGCACAGCGTCGATCTTGCCGTCGATGCGCCTCCATGTCGCGTTGTCCTTCGGCTTCAAGCGGGCTTCGGCGTCGTCCCACTCGGTTTCGAGATCGTCGACGCGGGTCGTGGCACCGGCCTGGTTGCCTGCGTTCAACAGATCCAGCGTGTTCTGGGTGATCTCGCGAAACTTCCCCAGATCCCCGAGAGATGAAAGCGATGCTGCGCGGTCTCCCTGCGCAGCTGCGGCCGGAGCTGACGTGTCCTCTTCCAGCGCGGATTTGCGCACGAAGTACCCGCCCCCTGCCACCACGAGCACGAGCGCCAGCACGACGATGGTCTGCCACAAGCCGCCCCGCTCCCCCTCCTCGGCAGCATCGGCGGTATCGGTGGCCGGGAGGACGTCGACCTTCGCGATCGAGAGGTAGATGACGATGCCGAGAATCCCGAGCAAGAAGATCACGCTCGTCACCGTCGTTCCCAATCCGAGCCCGCCCTGGCTCTGCGACTGGGATAGGTAGTCACCGATCGACGCGCCGAGCGGTCGCGTCAGGACGTAGATGATCCAGAAGGACAGGACGGAGCTAAGCCCCAAGCGCCACGCGATCGCGATGATAGTGATCAGCGAGGCCACGATGATCCCCGTCACCAGGTAGCCGAGGCCGAGAACCTCGGCCATGAGATCACCGGTTGCAGTGCCGAGAGCGAAGGTGAAGAGAATCGCAAGCCAGTAGAACGCTTCTCGTCGTCGGGTCAGGATGGAATGGATCGACAGCGTTCGCTCGGATGAGTACCACACGATGAAGGTGAGGGCCAGCAGAGCGCTGAAGATCAGCGTGCTCGTTTCGAGCGGCACGCCGACGTTGTCTGCCAAGTTGTCCGTCACCAAAGTGCCGAAGACACTCACGAGCGCCACCGTCGACCAGTACACGCCCGGTACGTACCGGCTCGCCCTAAACTGGAAGATCAGAGCGACGACGAGCAGCACACCCGTGACCACGGACGTCCCGGTCAAACCGAAGCCCAGGTTGACGTTCAGGAAATCGGCCGCCGATTCACCCACGGTCGTGCACAGCATCTTGACGATCCAGAAATAGACTGTGACTTCCGGAACTTTGTTGAGGAGCAGGCAGCTCGGCGCTAGGCGGCTCCGAGTGGTCATAGTGGACCCCTTGTCTCGATCCGATCGCCACGGCGGGTAGATCCTTTGGAACGGTCTCAACGCCCGTGACGGCAGCGTCAGCGGGCACGGGTGCGAACCCGAGAACGGCATTGGGCGGGGCAGGAGTGGTTGCCCCTTCGCCCGAGACGTTAGAGAGGGGATGGTGAGCTAACGGCAAAGCGAGGGAAAGCGGACAGTGCCCATCGCAACGGATGGCGCAGCAGTTCACCTCGGACCTCGATCTGGCTCGACGGCATCCCGGAGCCAGCCCTCCCGCAGCGCAGCGAACGGCACAGGTCGGTCGATATCCTGCACGCATGTTCCGGGTTCTGGTGGTGGAGGACGACCACACGATCGGACAAGCTCTTGAATCGAGCTTGAGATCGCACGGCTACGACGTCTCCTGGCAGCACACCGGGCAGGACACGCTGGAGCTCGCGGGCCGGCGGGAGTTCGACCTCGTGCTGCTCGATCTCGGCCTGCCCGATCTGGACGGTGTGGAGGTGTGCCGCCGGCTGCGCGAGACACAGCCGCAGTGCGTGTTGGTGATCCTGACCGCGCGCCACGACGAGATGGACGTGGTGGTCGGGCTGGAAGCCGGAGCCGACGACTACCTCACCAAACCAGTCCGCCTGGGTGAGCTGCTGGCCCGCATCCGCGCGCACCTCCGACGCGGTCCGGCAGCCAGCTACCAAGCAGTCATCGCGGTGGGGCATCTGCGCATCGACACCGCGGCCAGGCGCGCGAGCGTCGACGGCCAGGAGGTCACGCTTCGGGCGAAGGAGTTCGACCTGCTGGCTCGCTTGGCGGCCGAGCCAGGCGTGGCCCTGAGCCGCGACATGCTGATGACCGAGGTGTGGGACGAGCACTGGTACGGCTCGAGCAAGACCCTCGACGTGCACATCGCAGCGCTGCGCCGAAAGCTCAGCGCTGCCGCTGCTTCTCCCGAGCACGTGCCGAAGATCGTCACGTTGCGCGGTCACGGGTACCGGCTGGAGAACACGGCGAGCTGAACGCGAACCGAGCTTCGTGGGTTCAGCGCCACGCAGCAGGCGAACGCCAGGGACGGCTGCTGGCGGCGCCGGCGACCAAAGGTGGTGCGGGTCGAATGGACGAGGAGGGCGACCATGCGAAAGCGCATCGTGACGCTCACGGTGTTGTCAGCCATGCTGGCGATCGGCCTGTTCGGCCTGCCGCTCGGCATCGCCGTCGCGCGCTACTACCTCAACGACGAGCGGGCGGAACTGGAGCGCGCTGCCGAGGCCACCGCGCTGTCCATCACGGCCGGGCTGATCCGCGACCAGCTTCCCCCGCAGCTGCCTCCGACCGAGTCCGACACCCGGCTCAGCCTGTACTCGCCAGCCGGGAGGCTGGAAAGCGGCGATGGCCCAGCCGTGGATGAGGCCGTCAGCGCCGCAACGGGTGGCGGTGTGGTCACAGGCTCGGCGGGCGGCGACCTCGTTGTAGCGGTCCCAGTCCCCAACGGCGACACTGTCGCCGGCGTGGTGCGCGCGGCCTCCTCGTACCGCGAGGTCTACCTGCGAACCGCCCTGACGTGGTCGGCGATGGCCGGGTTGGCCGCGGTAGCGGGGGCTGTGGCCTGGTTGATGGCCCACAGCATGGCCCGCCGCCTCACCCGTCCCTTGGACGAGCTGTCCCTCGCGGCCCAGCAGCTCGGCGACGGGGACTTCACCGTGCGTCCCGGCCGGGCAGGCGTCCCGGAGATCGACTCGGTCGCCTCGGCGATGGAGATCACCGCACAGCGCCTCGGCGAAATCCTCGCCCGCGAGCGCGAGTTCTCCGCGAACGCCTCGCACCAGCTCCGCACCCCGCTGACCGGACTGCGCCTGCAGCTCGAGACCGCGCTCGACTCGCACGACACCGACCCGAGGCTCGCGATCCGCACGAGCATCGAAGCAGCCGACCGGCTGGAGCGCACGATCGACGACCTGCTGCTCCTAGCCCGCACCACCAGGCCGGAGTCCGACCCCGCCGACCTCGACGAACTGCTCGCCGAAGTCCAGGAGGACTGGACAGCCCTCCTGGCGGCGAAAGGGCGAGAACTGCATGTCTCGACACCCGGGGACGTGCACCCCGACGCCTCCGCCGCGGCCGTCCGCCAAGTGCTCTCAGTCCTGCTGGACAACGCCACGACACACGGCGGAGGCACCGTCACCGTCGCGGTGCGCGAGGCCGGGGACGTGCTGGCCATCGACGTCTCCGACGAAGGACCCGGCATCGCCCCCGAAGACGACCCGTTCACCCGCCGCCGAGAAGGCGTCGGACACGGGATCGGGCTGGCCCTAGCCCGCAACCTCACCGAAGCCGAAGGCGGCCGGCTGTGGCTGCGTATCCCGGCCCCGCCGACCTTCACCCTGCTGCTCCCGATCGCCGACGCACCGGCCCGCGGCTAGCTCACGCGGCGCCGCGAAGCCTGTTCGTCCGCAACCGCTCAATGCCTGCCGTCAGGGGACGACGGGCGACGATCCACGCGCCACCGACCACGCCTCCGACGATGAGGCCAGCGAGTACATCGTGCGGGTAGTGCGCACCGACGTACACGCGGGAGAACGCCATCACGAGCGCGGCGACCACGGCCAAGACACCCCAGCTCCGGCGGATGAACAGCGTGGCTGCTGCGAAAGCGGCGAAGATGGCCGCGTGGTTGCTCGGGAAGGAGTAGTCGGTGATGCCGTCACAGGGCAGCACGGTCACCACGTCCTGCAACGCCCGGCACGGACGTTGCTCGGCCACCAGGGACTTCACAACGCTGTCGACCGCATACGCAGCTACCACCGCGGTGCCCACCCACAGCACCTTCGCGACCGCCGTGGGATCACCTCTGCGCGCCCACCACAGCATCCACAATACCGCGACGGCGAGAGCCACCACGCCGAAGGTCGTGAACAGGATCATCGGTTCCCAGAGCCAAGGCGTCCGCTGCGCGAACTGCGTCACGGCCACGTATCCGTCACTGTCCGGGAAAGCCGCTCCGCTCACGAAGCATCGGGCGCCCGGCGCGACCGATACACCTCCCACCCCACCGGGATCAGGGACACCACGACGATCACCGCGATCACCGGCAGCAAGTAGCTGTCGATGTTCGGCATCGACGCCCCCAGCGCATAACCAGCGAGCATCACGCCGACTGTCCACAACAGACCGCCAGCGACTTGCCACAGCGCGAACACTCCCGACGGCACCCCGGTCATCCCCGCCATCGGGTTCAGAACGGTCCGCACGATCGGGATGAAACGGGCCAGCACAACGGCTTTGCCGTAGCCGTAGCGCTCCAGCAATCGCCCTGCTCGCCCCACACCCTCGTGCAGGCGCTTGTTGCGCACCCGCCTGAGCGCCGCTGCCCCACCGCGTTTGCCGATCAGATAACCGACTTGTGCTCCTGCAAGCGCCCCAGCCGCCGCAGCCACCAGCAACGGCAGCAGGGACGAGCCGCCCGCACCGGTGGCCGCGAGAACCCCTGCGGTGAACAGCAACGAATCGCCCGGCAGGAAGAAGCCGATCAGCAATCCGGTTTCAGCGAAAAGCACCAGGAACACACCGAGCGCCCCGAACCCGGTCACCAACGACCGCGAATCCAGCACGTTCACCGCCAGCGCATGCATCCCGTCCCTTTCCTCCCCTTGCCCACACCAGAATCACGGCCAACCTACGACCGCCTCGGCAAGCGAGAAGTGAGCGGAAGGCAAACCGGGAGTTTGCCTTCCGCGGCGTGCTCACCCCAGGGCCTCCCTGGAACGCCCAACCTCGGACTCCGCTCAGCGGATCCCGAGAGACGCGCTCGATAGCGCGCGAAAACGGCAATCCACGTAGAGGCGGGGCGCCGATTTCGCGCAGTGATGATGTGGGTGGTGATCGTCCGGGGTGTCTGGCTCGATTTCGCGCTGACGCCTGTGGGCTGTCTTGGTTTCGATCTGTCGGCGTCCCGGCGGTCACCGAGTTCGGGGGCGCCGGGACTGTCGTGGTGTGACTTCATAGGAGCCTGCACTGCACTGCATGCCCGTCACTGTCCTGTCCACTGAGCACAGGCCCGGCGCCGTGTCTCACGTGTGACGCGAAGACGGAGCAAGCATGACTGATCAGGGCGAGCAGGAACAACCGGCGTCGGTGGCGACAACGGAGCCCGCATCGGCGTTACGGGTGGTCGGCGGGGTGGACACTCACCGGGATACCCATCACGCGGCAGTGTTCGACGCGACGGGCCGACAGCTGGCGGACACGGAGTTCCCCGTCACCCCGGCGGGGTATCAGCAGCTGCTGACATGGCTGTGCGGGTTCGGGCACATCATCGGTATGGGGGTGGAGGGCACCGCCTCCTACGGGGCCGGGCTGACGCGGTTCCTGGTCGCTAGCGGGGTGCGGGTGTGGGAGGTCAACCGGCCCGACCGCTCGACCCGGCGCCGCAAAGGCAAATCCGATCCCCTGGACGCCGCGGCTGCCGCCCGCGCGGTGCTGGCAGGGCAGGCCACCGCGATCCCCAAAGCCCAGAACGGGAGCGTGGAAGCCGTGCGTGTGCTGCACACCGTGCGGGCCGGCGCGGTCAAGGCCCGCACCGCCGCCATCAACACCCTGCGCGGGCTGCTGGTGACCGCCGACGATGAACTCCGCGTACGTCTGCGCGGGCTCTCAGCCACCCGCCTGGCCGCCGCCTGCGCCGAACTAGCCCCCGACGACACCGCCGACCCGGCCCAGGCCGCCCGAATGGCCCTGCGCGAACTGGGGCACCGCATCCAGGCCCTCACCAGCGAAATCACCCGCCTCGGCAACCAACTCAAAGCGCTGACCACCCGCCTGGCCCCGGCCACCACCGCCCTGTTCGGCGTCGGCCCCGACACCGCCGCCCAACTCCTGATCACCTGCGGCGACAACCCCGACCGGCTGCACAGCGAAGCCGGGCTGGCCGCACTGACCGGAACCAGCCCGCTCCCGGCCTCCTCCGGACGCACCGACCGCCACCGCCTCAACCGCGGCGGCGACCGCCAAGCCAACAAAGCCCTGCACCAGATCATCCTCGTCCGCATGCGCCATGACCAACACACCCGCGACTACGTGCACAAACGCGCCCAACAAGGACTATCCAAAAAGGACTATCCAAAAAGGACTTCCCAATCGTGTTGTCAAGCCGCCGCAGTAACGGGAGGTGAACCTTGATAGCACTGTCCGTCGCGGATCATTGCCCACAGGACGTTGAGGCGTCGGCGGGCGAGCGCGAGCAGGGCTTGTTTGTGGCCCTTCCCTTCACTTCTCTTCCGCTGGTAGTAGGCCTTCGACGCCGGACAGCCCTTGAGGCTGGCCATGGCCGAGAGGTACATCGACCGCAGCAATCCGCGGTGATAGCGGCGGGGTCTGCGCAGGTTGCCGCTGACGCGGCCGGAGTCACGGGGTTGCGGGGCCAGGCCGGCGAAGCCGGCCAGGCGGTCGGCGCGCCGAAGGCGTCCATGTCGCCGCCGGTGGCGGCGAGAAACTCAGCGCCGAGATTGGTGCCCATGCCGGGCAGGCTGAGGATCACCTCGGCGGTGGGATGCTCGCGAAACTTGGCCTCGATCAGGGCGTCGAGTTCAGCGATCTCCTCATCGAGCCGGTAAACCCCAGCTCCCGCAGCTCATCCAGCAGCGTTGAGGCCCACAGATGTGGATCATCCGCAAGCCGAACCCGGCAATACTCCACGAACGGTTCGATCGTCACCACCCGGGCCCGCTCATGCAGCGCGTCCTGGTACTGGCGAAACCGCCACCGATGCAGAACCCACGATCCGACCGCGACGACAAGCAGTGCCGGCAGCGCGACGAACCCCCATGAGTGGACCCACGACCACGCCGTGGTGAGGAGCGTCTGGATCGCGCCCCACGGATCGGATAGCAAGTCGCCGACCAGACTGTCCACAACAGAGCGTCTCAATTTCATGGAGTGGTCTCCTCCAAGAAGTGAGCTCGTACACGAGAGCGGGTCAGGCAGCCTTCGATCCCGATTCAGGCGGCATCCGGCGGCGCGCGGATCGCGCGCTGGTGATCGCCTGCACCCGTGCGATGTGTCGGATGTGGCGTTCGGCGTCGACCTCGGCTTGCCATTCTGAGAACCGGCGGCCCTGCAAGCGACGCAGAAAGTGCGGGATGCGGTTGGCCGGCACTCCCACCAGCTTGGGGCCGAGCACAGCCAGCAAGTCCGAGGCATCCTGCGATGACCAACCCGCGGCGTCGATGGAGGCCTCGTCGGGGAACACGTCGGCCACGCGATCGGAGACGGTCAGCTCGGAGTCCTGTGTGCCGCCGTAGGAGTACACCCACAGGAAGTTCCCTGGCGGGCTAGGCTCGACGAGTGCTCTGAAGCGACGAATTTCCTTGGTTTTACCGACCGAGCAGACCCGTTTTGTGCCTGTGACCTGCGCTGATTCGAAGCGTACATGTTCGTAACGAGTCTCGTGTGAATTCTTGGTCGACGTGTCGCTCATGGTTAGCCGTCCGGTGGTCGCCTACCTACGTTCAGGGTTGAGTGCGGCGTGGACCCACGATGGCACCGAGATCCAAGTGGGCGTCGGGTGAGAGGCTGTTGCCACTGCGGGCTGTCTGCGGCTCCTGCCCGGCGGGCGTGCGATAGGTTGCCCGCCATGACTGAGCTCGGACCCGTTGCCTGGCCACCTGTCCCGATCAAGACCGAGCGGCTCCTACTACGCGAGTCCGAGGCCCAGGACCGTGCGGCGCTCATCGAGCTGTTCTCCTCGCCAGAGGTGGGCACCTACATCGGTGGCCCTCAACCGCGTGATGAGCTCGAGCGCACGATGCCTGAAGTGCCAGGACGGCGCCCTGGATTCTTCGTGATCGATCTCGACGGAGCGGTGATCGGCATCATTACCTTCGATCGGCGTGACGTGGAACGTCCGGGGCCTATCCGTCCAGATGCTGAGGAGGCCTGGCTCGGCTACCTCCTCCTGCCAGAGGCGTGGGGACGCGGGTACGCCGCTGAGGCGTGCGCGGCGGCGCTCGGCTGGCTCGCCGACGCGCTTCCCGGCAAGCCGGTGGTGCTCTGCACTCAGACGGCCAACGACCGCTCGATGCGCCTCGCTGCGAAACTGGGGTTCACCGAGGTGGAGCGGTTCGCGGCGTACGGCGCCGAGCAGTGGTTCGGCGAGTGGTCCTCGGTCACGCCGTCCGGTTGAGTTCGCGCCTGAGAGCGCGACGGATCCTCCAAGCCACCGATCGGTCGTCGGCATCGCTACGCCGCTCGACCTCGTGGAGCACGTCGCAGGGAAACGTACGGGGATGTTTGATGTCAGCCGCGCTGGGTGGCTCAACCAGGTTTGAGATGCCCCGGTCGTGGTGCCCTTTGAGATGATCATTTGCTTTGGGCGGGGTCGAGGAGTCGCATTTCGAGGTCGGCGATCTGTCGGTCCTGGAAACGGACGTTCGAGCGTGCGGCTTTCAGTCGTTCGTCAAGTTTCTGGTTGTCGTGAGTGAGTTGCCGAACCTGTTGTTTGAGCGTGGTGTTCTCGGTCGTGATGCGGAGGATGGAGTCTTCGGACCATTCGGATTCCAGGTCGCGGATCTGGCCCATAAGGTCGCCGATGTGATTGCGTTGCTTGATGATCTCCTCGTGGGCCGTCTTCAACGTGGCCTCCGCGTTGAGCGCGCGCTCTCGCCAGGTGGCCTCGATATCGGCTTCGTGCTGCGCGTCGGCTGCTGCGCGGTCGGCTGTCGCGGCCGTCCTGGTCGTGCTGACCGCAGTTCGCGCCTCGGGGTTCTCGTAGAGGAAGGTTCGGGAGACGCCAGCTCGTCGTGCGACACCAGCGGCGGTGATCGGGGTCTTTTCCCGGCGCATGCGTGCGATGGCGTCGTGGACGCGCTGGAGGGCCGCGGCCGTTCGTTCCTGGCGGGCTGCGGTTGCTGCCGCCGTGCGAGACGAGTATCGGGGGTTGTTCACGGTTGAGGCTCCGCAGAATCGTTGCTGTCGGCGGGTGAAGAGGCGCCTGTGAGTTCGGTGGCTCGAAAGGACAGACTCCCAAATCCGGTGGAAGTAGTCCTGGGGACGTCGCAGGTCGAGGGCGAGTGCTTCGTCGAGCAGGCCCATACCCGCCAGTGCTTTCTCCAGCCCGTCGATCGCGCGGCCGGTGGGTTCGAAGACCTGGTGGAGGTAGTCGGCGGTGGCGTCATCCGGTGCGCGTTCGGCGATGGAGCGCCACTGCTCGCGTTTGCGGCGCCAGTAGAGGAGATCGGCGCCGGATAGGACGAACTTGTCGCAGTTGTGGCAGTCCAGCTTCCAGGGGCAGGCGTCGCCGTTGACAACAGGTTGGAAGGTGCAGAATCCGCCTTCGGCCGCGGTGCTGCGGCGCGAGAGGTCGATTGCCAGGGCATGCGCCTGCTCGCGGCTCATGGCCTTGGTGTCACCGGAGAGCAACTCGCCGGGGTGAGGCGCTGCGGGGCCTGCGACCCACACATGCTGGAGGACGTCCTCGATCTCAGACACGGCGACATGGGTGTAGTGCTCTGCCATACGATCGGAGACCTGGCCGAGATAGCGGCGGATGTGGGTCAGGCTGGCACCGTGGCGCAGCAGCGTCGTGGCCAGAGTGTGCCGGGCCTGATGCGGAACGCACGTGCCGAGGTTCAGCTCAGCGATCCATTGCTTGAAGCCTGTGCTGAACCAGCTGTAGGACAGGGACTTTTGACCGGCGAGGTTTCGGCTTCGCGTCGGGAACAGAGCCAAGGCTCGGCGTTCGGCGGTCGTGGCGGCGAGTGCGCGGGCGACGTCGTCGGAGAACGGGGTCCGGGTCCGGTGTACGGCTTTGCCGCCTGACGGTGCCGCGATGACGAAGCCGCGGTCCAGGCCGATCCGGTCAGTCTCGCCGGAGTCCATCGCGTTGCGCAGCAGTCGCCGAACGTGGTTGAAGATCAGACGCCGGGAAGCTTGCGTGGTCGCGAATGCCGTGCCGTCGGCCTTCTTCATGCTCAACGACGGCAAGCCGTGGGTAGCCCGGTGACGCTGGTCGGTGACGAAACGCAGCATGTGCTCCTCGCCGAGTGGCTCTGTCGCTGGTTGCGTGATCAACTGTCGGCCTGGTGGCTGGTGCTGTTCGGGTCTTTGTGATCATGGTCGGCGTGTGATCATCAGTGTTTGGACTCGTTGCTGCCCCACCTGGCCGGCGTGATGGTCGAGCGGATCGAGCGGTCCGGGGCAGGCGTGCTGGTCTGGGCACGTGTCAAGGCCGACGATGGCATCTGCCCGTCCTGCGGCGGTAGGTCGCGGCGGGTTCACAGCCGCTATGACCGCGGGCTGGCTGACGTCTCTATGGCCGGCCAGCCAGTGACGCTGCGATTACAGGTGCGCCGGTTCTTCTGTGATGACCTTGACTGTCCTGTTCGGACGTTCGCCGAACAGGTCGACGACCTGACCTCCAAGCACGCCCGCCGAACTACGGTGTGCCGCAAGGCTTTGGAACACATCGGGTTGGCACTGGCGGGCAGAGCCGGGGCGCGTTTGGTGTCCCGGCTGGGGATGGCGGCGAGCCGGAGCACGCTGCTGCGCTTGGTCCACGCGCTACCCGAACCCGACGTCGGAACAGTCGCCGTGCTCGGTGTCGATGACTTCGCGATCAGGCGGGGCCGCAAGTATGCGACGCTGCTGATCGACGCGGTCACTCACCGCCGCCTCGACGTGCTCCCGGACCGCAAAGCCGACACTGTGGCCGCATGGCTGCGTGAACACCCCGGCGCCCAGGTGGTCTGCCGTGACGGATCGGCAGCCTATGCCGAGGCCATCCGTCAGGGCGCCCCGAAAGCGGTGCAGGCCAGTGACCGATGGCATCTCTGGCACAACCTGGCCGCGGCGGTGGAAAAGAGCGTCGTCGCCTACGCCACATCCTGGAACACCCTGCCCCGCAAGGCAGATTCGACGCTGGACGCACGCACACGGCAACGGTTCGCCGCCGTTCACGAACTCCGAGCCCAAGGGGTCGGCCTGATGGAATGCGCCCGGCGGCTGGGCTGGGCGCTGAACACCGTCAAACGCTACGCCCGCGCCGAACGGGTCGAGGACCTGCTACGCCCACCGCGTTACGGCCCCTGCCTGGTCGATGCCCACCGCGACCACGTTCAGCGCCGTCTGGCCGAAAAGACGCCGGTGACGCGGATCCTGGCCGAAATCCGCGACCAGGGCTACACCGGCAGCGCGAACCTCCTGGTCCGCTACATCAACCAGGGACGGGCCGACCCGCAACGCCTCGCGCCCTTCCCACGCCGTCTGGTCTCCTGGATCATGAGCCGCCCCGAGGGTCTGTCCGGCCCTACTCGCCGCCACCTCGACGATCTGATCGCCAGCTGTCCCGGGATGACCCCCCTGGCCACCCGGGTGCGTGAGTTCGCCGCCATCCTCACCGGCCGCCGTGGCCAGGACCTCGCCGCCTGGATCGCCACCACCCGCGACGACGCACTACCCGGCTTCGACGCCTACCTCAACGGCCTCGAAAAAGACTGGGACGCCACCACCGCCGGCCTGACCCTGCCCTACAGCAACGGTCCCGCCGAAGGCATCAACAACAAGATCAAAATGCTCAAACGCCAAACCTACGGAAAAGCCAGCTTCGCCCTGCTACGCAAGAGAATCCTACTCGACCAATAACCCTCCAGCATCATTGATCACGCAACCAGCGACAGAGCCGTTCTCATGACAGGGCCCGCGTCTCGAACTCTGGTCAGCTTCCGATGATCAACCACCAGGAGGCCCGTCTCCCTTCCCCGCCGAACGAGCCGAGCGCTACCGGCACGACGGCGTCTGGGGCATCCAGACACTAGGGGACGCATTCCGTTCCGTTGCGGCCGCTCACCGCGACCGAACCGCACTGGTGACAGCCGAAGCGCGGTACTCGTTCGCTGAGCTCGACACGATCACCGACACGTTCGCCGCAGGACTGCTCGCCTTGACCCCGCTCCAGCCGGGCGACCCGCTGATGTTCCAGATGGGGAACGTGGCCGAGACCGTCATCGTCTACTACGGGGCCGTCAAGGCCGGGGTCGTACCGGTCTGCACGCTGCCGCAGCACGGTTCGCGCGAGGTAGGCCTCCTGGCCGAGCACACACATGCGCGCGGCCACGTGGTGCAGGCCGACTTCCGCGGGCGCGATCTGGTCGAACTCGGCTGCCGGTTGACGGAGCAGGTCGACAGCCTCGACGTACTCCTCGTCGCCCGGGGTCCCGCGCCGGAAGGTGCCTATTCCTACAGCGACGTCCTCGCCGCCGGCCGCACGGCTGAAGCACGGCGCCGCCTCGCCTGCGTCGAAAACGACCCAGCGGGTGTCGTGGCCTTCCAGCTCTCCGGTGGCACCACCGGACTGCCGAAGATCGCGCCTCGCCGCCACCACGAATACGTCTACAACTCCCGGATCTGGGCTCAGGCGCTCGAACTCACCGCCGAATCAGTGGTGCTGCACGCCCTGCCTGTCATGCACAACGCCGGGACCGTGGCGGCGGTGCAGCCCGCCCACTTGACGGGCGCTGCGTGCGTCCTCGCGCCAACGGCCGACGCTGGCACTGTGCTCGGCCTGATCGCAACCGAACGAGTCACGGCGCTGCCGGTCGTACCGCCCGCCGTGGCGATCCGCATGCTCGAGCACGCCGAGGCCAGGGCGACCGACCTCAGCAGCGTCGCGCTCTTCGTCATCGGCGGACAGCGCCCCTCCCCGGAACTGCTCGACAGGATCGAGAAAGAACTGGGCCTGCGCACCCAGCAAATGTTCGGCATGGCCGAGGGAATGTTCCTCTACACGCCACCCGACGCGCCGGAATGGGTGCGCCGCCACACCGTCGGCACTCCCATCGCACCCTCCGACGAGGTCCGCGTCCTCGACGTCGGAGGTGACGACGAGGTCGCCGAGACCTGGCATCCGCAGACCCGGCCACCCACGCCGACATCGTCGCCGCTGGACGACCGCACGACATGCGCATGCTGGTGGACAGCACGGAATCGCGGGTGCACAACGGCGCCCTCGTCGGCATCGCACGCCCTGCCCTGCTCGACATCCTGCACCGCCACGCCGAATCCGCCGGAGTGGACCTGCGCTACGGGCAGCGGCGCAAGCTCGACGAGCTCGACGCCGATCTGGTGATCATCGCCGACGGCGTCAGCAGCCAGTCCCGCACCGACCACGCAGCCGACTTCGGCGCAACCGTGGACGTCGCCGGGGGCCTGTACCTGTGGGCCGGCACCGACTTCGCACTGGAAGCCGCGATCTTCGCCCCGGTCACCACCGCGCACGGCACGTTCGTCACCCACGCCTACCCCTATGCCACCGACCGCAGCACAGTCCTCATCGAGACCGACGAGGCCACCTGGCGCGCCGCCGGCTTCGACACCACCACGAACTCGACCCCGCTCACAGAATCCGACACCACGGCACTGGCCTACCTCCAGGACGCCTTCGCCGAACACCTGCATGGTCACCAGCTCATCGGCAACCGCACCCGGTGGCTGAGGTTCCGCACCGTGCACTGCGAACGCTGGACGCGGGGAAATGCGGTACTGCTGGGCGACGCCGCGCACACCGCGCACTATTCAATCGGCTCGGGAACCAAGCTCGCGATGGAAGACGCGATCGCGCTGCGCAATGCGGTCGCCGCTGCGCCCGACCTGCCGACCGCGTTGGCCACCTACGAGCAGGAGCGCCGCCCGCAGGTGCAGAGGCTGCAGGAATTGGCCCGGCGAAGCCGCCTGTGGTGGGACTCCTTCCCACGCCGAACCCATCTCCCGGTGGACCGGCTGATGCTGGTCTACATGTCCCGGGCCGGCAACGTCGGGCTGGAACGGTTCGCCGGGGCCAACCCCAGATCGTGCGGCGGGGTCTTTCGCAGTTCGCCGACGTCCAGCCCGCGGACGTGCCCACCAAACAGGTCTGCGACTGGGTGCTGCGCCGACCGCTGCGCCATGGGGGCCAATCCTGGGCGCGGCGCGAGCTCGACCCCGCCCGGATCGACTCGATCACCGCCGACGCCCCGGAAGTCATCGCCGCCCCGCCACCCGGGGTGCACCTCGCCAAGTTGCCCATCACGCTCGACGACCCGTGGGGCACAGCCGGGGACGAGCTGGTGAAACGAGCGCACGACTTCGTCGCCGCGGGTTGGCAGGGATTCCGGCTCACCGGTGACGGCGACCGCGGAGACCTGCTCACCCGGCTCGACATCGGCGAACGCCTGCGCACCGAAACCGGTGGTCTCGTCGTCACCGACGCACCGGCACGGTTCCGGGACGACATCGCGGCCGGCGTCGCAGCCGGCCGCACAGACCTCGTGTGCCTGGAACCGTCTGACAGCTGACCGATGACAACGATGAGGCTTCCTGGGATGTGCTCTCGGCGCGAAGATTGCGTCGCGCGGGGCCATGGGAGCGCAGCACAGGTCAATGAAGACTGGTAAGCGTTCCTTGTAGTCCGGCGGCCCGCAAGCAGCACCAACACAGATTGTTGGTGAGCAAAAACGCGAACTGCCTCGCCAGTACCCAACAGTCTTCGTCGCCCGGTGGGCGATCCCACGCCGTTGGGATCAGTTGCTCTCGGTGGACATCCTGCTGTCGCTCTCCGACGACTGCTGCGCCGCAGTACGTGACTCCGGGTCGCCAAGGCAATCAGGAGCGCAGCAGTCACGGCACACGAGGCGAACAGCGTGAAACTTCCGACCACGCTCCGCCCGGCGACCGCACTTCACTGCCCGCCATCCACATCCGGGGCTGGATGCCGTGCGGGCGTGTCGGAGATAACGTCGGCCAGTCGGTTCAGTTGTCTCCTTCACGCCCTACGCGAGTTCTAGAGGTTCTACAACGAACACCGACCCCATCAAGGCATTGCGAACGCCCGCCCGCTATACCCACTCCCCCAACCGATCACCGCCCCTGAGCAGCTCACCCACCTCGACATACGAAGGCGCGATCGCCTCGGTGGCATCCTCCACGAGTACCGGAATGCCGCATGACCAGCACGGATGAGGTTTTCGGCAGGGGCAACGCCTCGCTGTTCGACGTGATCTTGTAGGTACCGATCGAGTTTGGAGAGGCGGGGCAAGCGGACGGTGCCTCCTTTCTTTCGGAGGAAGATCAAACATTGGGTGGGTCGAGACCTTGAGAGCGAGTGCGCTGCGCGCGGTTCGGCCTACACGCGCGGCGGTGCTGGCTCCGCCGCGCGTGTAGGCCGATGCCACTCAATTCAATTGTCCGGGCAAGAAATCTGGTACCGGTCGAGGATCGGGGTCTGGGGACCACCCCTCGTCGAACTGTCTGTAGGGCCACCGCGGACCGTTGCGGACCAAGTCTTGGAGTGCTCCCAGCAGCCGGTCGATGTGCTCAGTCGTAGTACCGAGGCCGACGCTGGCTCGCAGAGCTCTGTTGTGCTCGTGCCCGCCGATCCGTTCCAGCATGGAATGCACGGCTTGGTGCGCGCAGAATGCCCCGTCCCGCACGCCGACTCCGTGCTCTGCGGCGAGCGCGGTCGCGATGAGTCGCGGGTCTGCGGGTTCGCCTGCGCAGTCGGCGACGTCAAACGACACGACACCGATCCTGGGATGCTCCTCGTCCCACATCCCGAGCTGGCGCACACCGGGGATCTCGTCCAGACCCCGCCGCAATCGGGTTGCCAGTTCCTCTTCTTGCCTGGTGATCAGGTTCCAGCCGATATCCGACAGCGTGTCGCAGGCGACTGCCATCGCATGGACGCCCACCACGTTCGGGGACCCGGCCTCGTGACGATGCGGCAGACTGGACCAGGTCACGCATTCCCGGCCTGCATCTTCGGCAACCCGCGCGGTGGCTCCGCCACCGGCCAGGTACGGCTCGGCGGCGTCCAGCCAATCAGTCGCTCCCACCAGGGCGCCTGCACCGAAAGGTGCATACAACTTGTGCCCGGACAGCGCCACCCAATCAACATCCCAGTCCGCCAGTTCCAACGGCCCATGCGCAGCCAGCTGGGCCGCGTCGAGCACGGTGCGCGCGCCATGCGCGCGGGCCACTTCTGCCAACTCCAACACCGGCCACAATTCCCCGGTGACGTTCGAAGCCCCGGTGATCACCACCAATTTTGGTCCTTCTGGGGCAGCGGCCAGCTCGGCGGCCAGCGTCCGCACAGCGTTCGTCGCGCTGGTCGGCACCCCCATGCGGCACACCCGGGCCCCGGCCCAGGGCAGCAGCGCCGCATGGTGCTCGGTGGAGAAGCGAAACACCGTGGTGCCCGGCGGAAGCGCACGTCCGAGGAGATTCAGCGCGTCGGTGGTGTTCCGGGTGAAGAGCACCTCGGAATCCGGTGTGGCGCCGACGAATCGACGGACCGCTCCCCTGGCCTGTTCGAAGACCCGCGTGCACACCTGGGAGGTGAACCCAGCGCCTCGGTGCACGCTGCTGTACCAGGGCAGCAGTCGCTCGACCTCGCGATGGACGTCGGTCAGGCATGGAGTGCTCGCGGCATAGTCCAAATTGGCGTAGGGCACCGACTGCCCGGTCACCAACGGCACTTCCAGATCAGCGCCGATGACGCTCGGAACCTGCTCGAGCCCGGCAATCGAACTTGATTCGGTCAGCACGCTGTTCTCCTTCACCACCAAGGGAAAGCCTCAGAACCTCTGACCAGCGTCACCGTATCGGCCCGTGACCTGATCGCGAAGTCGTTCCGGGGAAGCTGCCGGTACCGAGATCGAGAAAGCAAAACCATCGTTCCCAGCAAAACAAGGCATTTCGTCTTACCCGAATTGCATCCATCCACAGTAGGCAGGCACTAGCCAAGCGCGCTTGCATCGACCGCACCTCACGCACCAGCAGCGGCACGCCGAACGAGTCGCACATCCGCACGAACCGCCCGGCCTTCTCCGCGGACAGCGAGTCCAGACAGCCGCCCTTGCGCAGCGCGTTGTTGGCGACCACACCGACGCTTCGGCCACCGAGCCGGCCGAGGCCGACCACGATGTTCGGGGCCCACTTAGCCTGCAGTTCCTCGAAATCCGGGGTCCCGTCGTCCTTCTGATCGAGGATGCCGCGGATCACCGGCTTGACATCGTAGGCGCGCTGCGGACGGTCCGGCAGCAACGCGCGCAGACCTTCCTCGCCCTGCACGGAGTGCAGGGCGAACAGCAGGTTCCTCAGATGAGGCTTGCGGCTACAAGAGCTATCGTGACGCTATGTCCGCCTGCCATCCGCGCAGTGCCGCACGTACGGCGTAATCGAAGGATTCCGTGTCTTGCCGGAGAAGCAAGTCACTCAGTTCCAGGGTGACCAGACCGTGCACTAGTGCCCACAACGCCGAGGCGACTGCCATCGGGTCCTCTTCGACAAGGCTGCCGGTCTTGATGCCGCGTTGCACGGTCTCCAGCAAAGGTTCGAAGGCGCTGGCTCCTGCTCTGATGAAGTCCTCATCCTTCTCGTCGTGGTGACGACTAAAAGTGGCCCGGTAGTAGTTCGGGTCCGCTAGCGCGCTGGCGCGGTAAGCGTGGGCCAGCTGCACCAAATGCTCGACTGGGCCAGGAGCCGGATCCACCGATCGGAGTCGCCAGCTCAACCGACGAAACCCCTCGATGTACAGCGCGCGCAACAGGTCGGACTTTCCACCGAACAGTGAATATACGGCGCTGGTCGAGGTGCCTGCAGATTTGGCGAGATCACGCAGGCTGAGGGCGTCGCTCCCGCCCTCGGTCAAGAGCTCGCCCGCGCGATCGAGCAGTCGGAGACGAAGCGTCTCGTCGTACACCTTCTTGCGTCCCATCCGCAACAGTGTACCATAACATCGTTTCGTCCCACGATGGGGCGGCAACAAGCAGGCCCGGCAGCGCTCGCCTGGGTTGTTGACGACCCCGCAGAAACAGTGTTACATAAAGGTGTTATGCCAGGATCGAATGGCTCACGGGGATCCTATGCGGGGCGACTTCCCGTGATCGGTTTGATCATGTCCGTCTCCATCGGTCCCTACGACCCCACAGCGGGCCACCGGCCGGCAAGCGGGGCACCAGATTGCCGACACCCCACGTGTCCATAGGCCAGGCGAATGCCGTTGCGCAACGATGTTTCGAACCTGAGGAGCGGTTTTGCAAGGTATGGAGCTCACGGACGCGTCGCGATACATCGCGGGAGCCGTGCTGCTGACGATCGTCGGGATTGAGTTCGGCGGGTGGTTCATGACCCAGATCGTCCGAGGCAAGGTAGCGATGACCACCTTCCAGAAGACCTTCGCGCGCGCCGGTCACGCACACGCTGGTGTGCTCGTCACGTTGAGCCTGGTGACGTTGATGCTGGCCGATTCGGCCGGACTGCACGGAGCTTTGGGGTGGCTGGCCCGGATCGGAGTTCCGGCGTCGGCAGCGCTCATCTCCGCTGGGTTCTTCTTCTCGTCAATGGGACGCGGCGAGGTGACGAAACCGAACGGGCTGATCTGGTTGGTGTGGCTGGGCGCGCTCTCGTTGGGAGTAGGCGTGGTCACCCTGGGAATCGGTTTGCTGGCGGCGTGAACGGAGCCCAATCGGGCTTGTGGAGGCGCTCACCAGTGGAACGCTTGCTAGCGACGGACGTGACTGCACGCCAGTCCAGATTTGCACCGGAGGAGTCGATTTGACCACACACCGCGGTCAGTCGGACGTACGCACCGAAGGCTTCAGGAACGCCACCGAACAGCCAGTGCCCACGGAGCTCCCCAGCGAAGGAGTCATTCCCACCTGGCTCGCGGGAACCCTGCTGCGAAACGGCCCCGCTCACTTCGGCGAGGGCCGGACCGCTCTCCGGCACTGGTTCGACGGCCTGGCCATGGTGCACCGCTTCCATCTCGAGGGTGGCCGGGTGACCTACAGCAACAGCTTTCTGGATACGCCCAACAAGAGGGCGTTGGCCGATGCGGGCAAGCTGACCTACCCGGAATTCGCAACCGACCCCTGCCGTTCGCTCTTCAAGAAGATCTTCACCCACTTCTCCACCGACCGCCCTTCGAACTACAACGGTTCGGTCAACATCGCACGCATCGATGGCAAGGTGAGCGGGATCACCGAGACGCCCCTGCCGATCGAGTTCGATCCGGCCACGCTCGAAACGGTCGGCGTCGTCGACTACGGCGATCGCCTCCGCGGTAACGTCACGTCCGCTCACCCGGGCGTGCACCCCGGCTCTGGCGACCTCGTGAACTACCTGATCCGCTTCTCCCGCCAGAGCTCCTACACCGTGTACCGCCAGCCCTCCGACTCTTCCAGCCGAAGCGCGGTCGCGGTGATCCCGGTGGACCGTCCGAGTTACATGCACAGCTTCGCGGTAACGGAGAACCACGCAGTCCTGGTTGAGTTCCCCCACGTCGTGAACCCGCTGTCGTTCGTCCTCCGCAACCGCGCTTTCATCAAGAACTACCGGTGGAAACCACGCCGCGGCACCAACATTCGTGTCATCGACCTCGAAACCGGTGAGGTCAACACCCTGCACCTGCCTGAGCCGCTCTTCGCTTTTCACCACGTGAACGCCTTCGCAGATCCCCACGCGCCAAAGCGGCTCCACCTCGATCTCGTCGGCTATTCAGACACAGCCATCCTCAACTCCTTCTACCTCGACAATCTGCGATCCGGGAAACCGATTCCGCACGCCGATCTCATCCGCATTGACCTCGACCTGGAGGAGGGGACTGCTGAACGCCGGATCCTGACCTCGATGGGCGCTGAACTGCCACGCATCGATCCTGATCGTGAGGGCCTCCCCTACCGCTTCGCGTACGGTATCCGAGCAAGCAGCGAGCGGGGCTTCTACGACCGCTTGGTGAAGGTGGACACGCACTCGGGCGAGCATCTCGTGTGGGAGCAAGAGGGGCTTTATCCCGGTGAGCCGGTTTTCGTCCCGTCCCCGGACCGGGATCCGCACGACGAAGACGATGGCGTGATCCTCGCGGTCGCACTCGACCTCCACGGACGCAGCTCGGTACTGCTCGTGCTGGATGCTCGGGACATGCGAGAACTGGGGCGAGCCAGGACACCTCAGACGATCCCCTTCGGTTTTCACGGCACGTTCATCGATCCGCAATAAGAACTCGAAACGACCGAGCCCGGCTCCGCATCCACCACCGGCGATGATGAAGAGGCGGCCACTTGCCGAAGGAGATCGCGGGGGGCGCGTCGCCGGATCACCATGGAAAGGCGATAAACGATGCTCCGCCGTTCTGCGCGCAAAGCGAAGACTCCCCTCCTGCGGCCGGCCCCAGAACACGACGCTTCCTGCGAGCCAGGCCAACGTTCGCCGAACGGGTTCATCGATGCCCCCGGGCCGGGCCGCAGTGCTGCCGAAAGCGCATGGCGGTGGTGCCGGGCCGCCCGCCGCAAGGATCTCGACGCAGCCAAGTCCTTGCTCGCGACGAACGTGGTCCTCCACACGCCGATGACGGACTCGTTCCGCTTCGAGGGGCGGGCGGAGGTCGGCTCCTTGCTGGGCATCCTCTTCTCGAAGCTGGACTACCTCGACTACCACACCGACGTCGGTGAGGGCGCGACCCGCGTAGTCGGCTTTCACGGACGATCGAACGGCATCGAGTTCGAGGAGTACCTCGTCCTCTCGTTCGACGAGCAGCACCGGATTCGACACGCCGTGGTGGCAGTGCGCGGCATGTCCGGTCTCGCTCTCATCTTCTCCACGATCGGGCCTGATTTGCTGCGCATGCACCACTCCCGATGGGGCGCCGGTCTGGCCCGCTTCGGCCTGCCCATCATCACGCGCGCAGTGGTCGCGATGGAGCGATGGCTGCTCCCGCTGGCGGAACCCAACCGGGACCGGCCATGAGGCCACCACATCCCTTTTTCACATGGGCGGCCGCGCTTGGAAGGTCCGTGCGACAGGTGCGGGTAGGTCCTCTTGCCCACGAGGTGTCCGGCCCGCAGCGGTCGTCAGGTTCATCCCACGGGTGGATATGGGTCCGGGAGCACTTTGGCGCGGGCCAGCACGTCAGCGATGCGAGTTAAAGTCTCCTCGCACATGACGAGGTCGCCCTCATCGACCTCGTCCCAAGCCGCAGCGGCGGCCTCGTCGGTGCGGCGCTCCAGGGTGGCTCGCTCTTCGTACCCTGCGGCTGTCAGGGTTCCGTCGGTTGACATGAACTCGCGTTCGCACATCCGCTCCTGCGCCGCAGCTCGGTCCTGGTCGGAGAAGCCGCGGAAACGCAACCAATCGTGCGCCAGTCCGCCCGCAGCAATGGCTGACACGTGGGCCTCGCAGGCGTCGACACCGGCGGTCACGAGCACTGCGGCGTGCCCGTCTCCACGGTGCTCGCGCAGCACGGTCGATGCTTGCCAGAGGCGGGTCAACGGGTCGTCCGACCGGGGAAGGGCGCGATGGGCAGCGAACATCGCCCTACCGTGCGACGGCTCGCTCGCCAGAGCCGACTCGATGGTGATTGCCGCCGTCCACAACGCGTCCGCAGATGGCATCTCATCCCCGAGCAGCTCGAACAGCGAATCGCGAGCGCCGGCTTCGCGCGCTGCGAGCACGTTCGAAGCAGAGGCGAATGTCCACGCGCGCGGGAGGATCCGTTCAACGAGGGAAGGATGGAAGCTGAACAACACGGCCGACCCGAGGGCTGCACCGACCGGCCCGAGTGCGGCGACCCGGCCAGCGATGTACGCCATGAGACCGCCACGCAATCCCGCCTTTGCGAAGGCCTCGCGCGCCGGCCGCGCGAAATACGTCACCGCGTGCAGAGGCTCGCACTGCCGCCAGATGCGCCGCTGAACAGGTACCAGTCCTGAGCAGGTGGCTCGGGCCGTCACGGTGCCACCGCCGATGCCATCATCTCCTCGACCAGCCCCGTGGTAGCACGACCGTCGCGGAAGGCGGTCGTGTCAAGGACTTCGCGCAAGAAGGGGATTGTTGTGCGAACCCCTGCACCGCGCACGAGGAACTCGCTCAGCGCGGCCCGCGACCGGCGGAGCGCGGCCTCCCGGTCCTCACCCCAGCAAATCAGTTTCGCGAGCAACGAATCGTAGTGGGGGCTCACCGGCATCCCCGCGCTGCAGTGGGTGTCGACCCGGACGCCCGGCCCGCCGGGGAGTCGGAACTGTTCGAGGTGTCCGGTGGCGGGCCGGAAGTTGTGCTCGGGATCCTCCGCGTTGACTCGACACTCGATAGCATGCCCTCGCAGCACGACGTCGCCCTGTGCGAACGAGAGCGGTGCCCCGCTCGCCACCAGGATCTGTTCCCGGACCACGTCGATTCCCGTCACAGCCTCGCTCACCGGGTGCTCGACCTGGATGCGGGGATTGATCTCCATGAAGTAGGCGCGACCGTCGTCGTCGACGATGAACTCCATCGTCCCGGCCCCCTGGAAATCGACCGCCTTGGCGCCACGGAGCGCTAGCTCGGTGATCCGCTCACGTGAAGCTGTGTCCAGCGCTGGCGAAGGAGACTCCTCGATCAGCTTCTGGTTGCGTCGCTGCACCGAGCAGTCGCGCTCGCCGAGGTGGACAGCCCCTCCTCTTCCGTCGCAGAGGACCTGCACCTCGACATGGCGCGCGGAATTGAGGTACCGCTCGACGTAGACGGAGCTGTCCTTGAACAGCAACTGGGCGGTCTGCCGCGTGGTCCGGAAGATCGTCGGAAGATCTGCGTGCTCGCGCACCACCGAGATCCCGCGTCCCCCACCTCCCGCCGAAGCCTTCACCACGACCGGCATACCGATGGAGGAAGCGATCTCCTCGGCATCACGCACGCTTGGCACCGTGCCGATGGAGCCGGGGAGGATCTCCAGCCCGGCTTCCTGCATGATCGCGCGGACCACCGCCTTGTCCGCCACCTCCTCCATCACCTCGGGCGGGGGGCCGACGAACGTGATTCCGTTCTCAGCGCACACTTCGGCGAAGTCCGAATCCTCGGCCAGGAAGCCGTAACCCGGGTGGATCGCGTCGCTCCCGGTCTTCAGCGCAGCTTCGATGATCGCGGGGATGCTGAGGTAGCTCGCGCGCGAGTCAGCTGGCCCGATGCACACGGTTTCGTCGGCAAGCTCCACCGCCAACGTGTTGGCGTCCGCTTCGGAGTAGACCGCCACGGTCGAAATGCCGAGATCACGGCAGGCCCGGACGACGCGGACGGCGATCTCGCCCCGGTTGGCGACCAGCAGCTTGCGGAACATCACAACTCCTCGTCAGGTGCGATGCTCACCAGGGCTTGGCCGTATTCGACCATCACGCTGTCGTCCACGTGGACGACCTCCACACGGCCGTCGCAGTCCGCGTAGACCGCGTTCATCAGCTTCATCGCCTCGACGATCCCCACCTGCTGGCCTGCCAGCACGCTGTCGCCGACCTCGACGAATGGCTTCTCACCGGGCGCCGGACAGCGGTAGAAGGTGCCCACCAGCGGGGCTTCGACGGCGACCAGGCCGTCATCCATCGGGACGTTCGCCTCGGCACGGTTCGCCCTGGCGCCGGTTGCAGAGGGAGCAGCGGCCCCGGGGCTTTCGCCCCACTCCAGGTCGATGTGGCACTCGCCGACGGCTGCTCGGACTTGGCGCAACGGCCCCGGCACGCGCGCAACGAGCTCCTCGACCTCACGTCGGAGCGCGCGCAGCGACTCCTCAGCACGTTCTGCACTCATTGGGTCCTCCCAGCTCATCTCACTCGGCCAGGCGGCCGAAATCGTTGTACCGCTGCTCGCGCTGGCGCATCAGCTCGTCACGGTCGATGCCCATGACGTCGTCGAGCGCCCAGGCCAAGGCCGCCCCGACGCTCTGGATGGCGCACCGCGGGTCGGCCCCTGCGCCCCCCTCCGGCTCCGGTACGACGGCGTCGACGATCCCGAGTTCGAGCAAGCGGGTGCTGGTGATGCCCAGTGCTTCAGCGATCTCGACGGCCTTGTCCGGAGTGCCGTGCAGGATCGTCGAGGCGCCCTCCGGACTGATCACCGAAAAATAGGAGTTCTCCAGCATCAGCAAGCGGTCGGCGACCGAAATACCCAGCGCCCCACCGCTTCCACCTTCGCCGGTGACGACGCTGACCACCGGTACTGCGACCCGCACCATCTCCATGATTGCTGTGGCAATGGCGTATCCTTGGCCGAATTCCTCGGCCTCCAGACCGGGATAGGCGCCTGGAGTGTCGACAAAGGTCAGCACAGGCATACCGAACTTCTCAGCGTGCCTTAACAGGCGGCGTGCCTTGGCGTAGCCCGAGGGCTGCGGCATCCCGAAGTTGTGCGTGATCCGGCTCGCGGTGTCGATGCCCTTCTGGTGCCCGAGGACAACCACTGGGACACCCCGGAACGCGCCGACACCACCGATGAGGGCAGGATCGTCAGCGATCTGGCGGTCGCCGTGGAGCTCAATGAACTCGTCAAGGAGGGACGTGATGTAGTCCAGGGTTGTCGGCCGCCCTGCATCGCGCGAGAGGGTGAGCACGGTACGCGCGTCGAGCTCGGGTAACTCACCGAGATCCGTCACCACAGCCCGCTCCTTTGTGGTGGGCAGGGGTGGGTGAGCAACCGTCCGGTGCAGGCGCAAGAGGGTCGTGATCCAGGAAACCAAGGAATCACGGGGGACGACATCATCGATCAGTCCTTGCTCGAGAAGCTTTTCGGCGGTTTGAAACCCCGGGGGTAGCTCGTCGCGGATGGTCTGGCGGATGACATTCGGCCCGGCGAAGCCGATCCGAGCGCCTGGCTCTGCCACGATGACGTCGCCGAGCATCGCGAACGACGCCGTCGCACCGCCGAAAGTGGGGTCGGTGTTGAGGTTGACGCACAGCATCCCGCTCTCGTGGACCGCAGAAATGGCCTGGGCCGTCTTCGCGAGTTGCATCAGCGAGGTCGTGCCCTCCTGCATCCGGGCTCCGCCCGAAGAGCTGATGAGCAACAGCGGGAGCCGGTGGGCTACAGCGTGCTCGGCGCCGGCTACCACCAACTCGCCGACTCCAGCACCGATGCTGCCCCCCATGAATCGGAAGTCGAGGCTGACGACCACAACCTCTTGCCCTCCGATCGTCCCTCGCACCGCCACCGCAGCGTCGTCGAGGCCAACGCGTTCTCGTGCCTCGTCCAGGCGCTCCCGGTAGTCGCGGGTGTCGCGGAAGCCCAGGACGTCGTCGGTGTGCGCCCACCCGGGCACGACGCGGATCGAGCCCGGATCGAGCAGGTGGGCCAGCCGATCTGCCGCCGAGAGCCGGTGGTGATGGCCGCACGCGGGGCATACGCCACCGGATCGGCGAAGGCGTTTGATGTAGACGTAGTCACCGCAGGATGCGCAGTGAATCCATGAAACTGCGTCGGGGCTGTTCCCTGGAGTGGGCAGCGCGCTCGTCCCCAGCGCCGGCACGATGGCACCATCCTCCGAAACCGGTTGGAGTGGTAACGCGGTCTCGGCGGTGGCTGGATCGCGGGAAACGATTCTCATGACCGCTCTCCTCTCGGGGTCGAACCCTCTGCAAGGGCAAGCTGGCGGTGGGAGAACAGACGACCTTCGCGGTGCAGGCGCAACATCACCGCGGCAGCTGAAGCGACAGCGTCGGCACTCACAACGCGCCCGCCGGGCTCGAACCGCTCCCACAGTCGCCCAAGGCACACAAGCAGGACTGCTGGGTCGATCCCGCCGTTGGGCAAAGACTCTGCGCTGTGAGCGGCGAGGGCCACAACGGCGGCGGCCGCGTGCAGCACCGCGTAGTCCTCGGCCCGACGGTAAGCCTCGTCGGAGCGTGGCCAGGGCGAACCGTACCGTTCGGCGAGCTCCTCGACCTCGCGGCGCAGCACCGAAAGGCGTTCAACGAACCGACGTCCGAGGGAAACCGCTGCCCGCAGGTGGTCTGCCGACCCGCGCGCGCCAGAAGTGGACCGGTCCGAGGCCTCAGCTCTCGCCTCGAGCGCATCGAGTACGCCTGGCATCGCCGTGACCACGTCGTCACCGTGCCGGCTTCGCATCTGCAGCCGGGCCGGTTCGAACTGGGGCAGGGTGGCGTCGAAGTCGTAGATGACCGCACTGCGTCCGGCCGCCGCGTCTCGAACTTCGGCGTCGACCTCAGCTGGTGCCTTGGTGAGCTCCCGCAGCGACGACACGATGTTCTTGAGGTTCACCACGACGTTGCCCTCGGCGAAGTGGGAGATCCACAAATCGCGGACGAACTTGTGGAACACCCCGTAGTGCGGGTCACTTCTGACGAAGTGGCGCGCGCCGAGCACCGTCGAGAGCGTGCCCATCGTGGCCTCGAGCATCGTAGGGACGAGGTACTTCGACACCGACGAAGTTATGCTCACCTGATCCGGTGCCGCTTGCAGCGCGCGCACCGCGCCCGTAGCCACGGCATCGGCAACCAGCAGATCAGCGAATGCGTCGACGAGCTGTCGGCGGGTGTAGGGCACCTCGATCACGGTCTCGCCGAAAAGCATCCGGGTCGAGACGAAGTCGAGGGTCAGACGCAGCCCGCTGTCGACGCAGCCGAGGGCCATCGCCGGAGCGAGCGCCCGCACCGCTAGGGCCGCTTTGACCGCGATCTCCATACCCGCGCCCTCGGCGCCAATGCGTGCCGAATCAGGAACTCGGCAGTTGACGAAGGCGACACCGCCGTTATCGATGGAACGCAAACCGTGCAGCCGAATTCGCTCGCGGGGCCGCACAGCCGACGCTGGACAGGATCGCCGGTCGACCATGAGGATCGAGAAGGCCGCCGGACCAACCCGCTCTCCGGTGCGGGCGAAGACCGCGATGACCTCGCCGATCGCGGAGTTGCCGATCGGCCATTTCTCACCGTTGATGACGTAGCCACCGTCGACCAGCTCTGCCCTGGTCTCATCAGCGACGATGTCGCTGCCGTGCGCGGCTTCGGAGAGCCCCCAAGACATGGCGGTTCCGTGACAAATCCGTTTGACCCACTGCTCTTTCTGCGCGTCCGTGCCCGCCACCCAGACCGGCATGAAGCTCAGGCTGGTAGTCGCGAGCGACGTGGCCAGGGATGGATCGCGTCGTGCCACGAGCCGGAAGAGTTCCAAGCTGTCCTGAACATCGACTGCGCGGCCGCCGTGAGTGGCCGGAACCTGGTACTCGTGCAACCCCCATTCCTGCAGGTGAGCCATGCCCTCGTGGTGGAAGGCCTCACGGTCGTCGTGGTCGAGTGCGGTCGCCCAGCCAACCACTGACGCGAGGTCCTGGGGCGCTCCGAGGTGCTTCTCGAGGTCGGCGGCGAGCTTTTCCACGTTGCGGACATCAGTCATACCGGGCTCCACGTCTTGGCCTCGGCCAGGCGGACCGGGAGCATCGTGAGCAGTGCACCGTCATCGATGAGCGAGCGGCCACTAGCGGCGATTCCCTCGGCGAGATCGTCAGCCAGCCGCGGCCAAGCCCGATCCACAATCGCGAATAGATGGGTGAACACCGCTCGCAACCAAACCGTGCTACCCGGTTCGGTGCCGTAGAGCGAGCGGTCCTGGTTGAGGCGCCAGAGGTGCACAGCACTGGCCGCTCCGTGCAGCGCGGCGAACGTATCCGCCACTTCCACGAGGTCCACTCCCGGCGTGATCGCCACGAGGCGGAGCTCGCTGACCTTCCGGGCGAGTTCCTCGATCCACGGCACGAGCTCGTCCGGGACGGAGCGCAGCAGATGAGCTTCGTCGGTCGCGAACACCGAGAGAACGTCGTCCGGGCCACGGGATGCCATTCGCAACTCGGTGGGGTCGTAGTCGGGGGGCTCTGCCCCCAAGTCGTGCACCGCCTCAACTCGCTCGCGCGCACCGGCCGAAGGATTTTCGAGGTTCCTGAGCAAAGCGGGGATCTGCCCGGATAGAACCCGCGAGGTGGCCTCCGGCCCGGTGTCGACGTACCGCAGCACCTCGGCATCTCGCCGGACCTTGTCGAACAGCGCGCCTACGCCCTCGCGCACCACCGACCACGTGCCGAGCAGGTCACCGCATTGCCTGACCACGGTGTCGGTCGCATCCGTGACGACTCGTTTGACGACGCCGGACCAGTGCGAGACCGACGGCGGGCAGACCTGCAGCGCCCGCCCCGCCACTACGCTCGCGACGTCGGCGGCGAGGTGTGCTGAGATCGCCGTCGCGAATGCCCGACGCGGGCGGGGATGATCGAGCAACGGCTTGCCAGCCACCTCACGGCTCCGGCCGTACTCGTGCGTGAGCCGGAGCGCGCTATCCGTGCATGCGAGATTGGCAGCGCTTCCGACGATCCGGACGACTTGCAGCGCCCGCATGGCCACTTCGAGGCCACGACCGGCCTCCCCCACCAGTCGATCACGGGGGACCTCCAACCCGCGGAACTCGTACCGGGCGAAGTCGATACCCCGCATGCCCATGCAGACGATGGGCTCGCTGTGCGACCGGACAGCGGCCAGGTCGTCGGCGCTGAGCAGAAAGCCGCTGAACGCCGCTGGCCCGCGCTCACCGGTCCGCGCGACGACGTATGCGGCTCCGGCTCGGTGCCCAAGACCGACCATCCACTTCTCGCCGTCGAGCCGAACAGGGTCCTCCCCCTCGCTATCGAGGGCCGCGCGGCATTGGCCCGAAACCACGTCGGCCCCATGTGCAGGCTCGGAAAGGGCGAAGGCGACTGGAGTGCCGGCGTCCAGCAGCGCGACCACCCGACGGACCTGTTCGACCGAGCCAGCCAGGACCACGCAGGTCGCGGCGGTGATGCTGAACATCGCCGCAGGCATCACCGCGAGGTCACGGCGGGCGGCCACCCGGACCTGCAACATCATCGCGTCCAGCGGCACCCCTGTGCCACCGACGGTCCGCGGAAGAAACCCGAGGTGCAGTCCGGCTCGGTCGGCGACCTCGGCCCGAAATGCCTCAGGGAACTCGCCAGCTTCATCGCGCACTAAGCCCTCATGGAACCCGAAGATGTTCGCCTCGTCCGTGGCGTCACCGAGGGCAGCGTCAAGGATCTCCGCGACGTGGGGCGCCGTCCTAGTCACGAGGACCGACCTCCTCCCGGCCGGTGCTCAACCCCAGCGGGCAGGACTGTGCCTGCTGCCCGAAGCGCGCAAATACGGCCAGCGACAGCGGCGCCGTGCATAAGCTCACGCGCAACGGTGGCAACTTCGCGTCCGGCCGGGTGCGCAAGCGGGGTGCCCGCTACCCACTGGTTGAAGGCACCCATCGAGGGCCCGCACCAGATCTGGTAATCCTGCACCCGGTCCGCTTCGCCGACACTTGCCCACCGCGAGGCCATACCCAGGTACCACCGGAACACCAAAGCCATCCGGCGCTTCGGCGCATTTCGCGCCCTTTCGAGCTGGGTGGGGTCGCGACGGCTGAAGTACTCCTCGCACTGCGCCCAGACTTCGTCGACTGACTGGCCGAGTATCTTGGTCTCGAGGTGCTCGAGTTGGAGGGCCGGGATGTCCTCAAGCGAAGCGTGCGACGCGTAGAGCGCGTAGAGCTTCTTCGCCCGCATCGGGAAGAATGTTCCCCGTTTCAGGACCTGCAGTTGGACGCCGAGCTCGAACATGTCCGCCGCCGGGGCCATGTCGCAGTCGGTCGGCTCAGCCTCTGCGAGCAGGGCGCGGACCGCGTCGGAGGTGCCCGATTCGCAACAGGACTGGTTGACCGATCCCGTGACCACGTAGTCAGCACCCGCAGCGAACGCCGACCACACCGCTGCCGGTGTTCCGAGGCCCCCCGCTGCGCCAACACGGACGCAGTGGGCGCCGCTCCGGTCACGTTGACGCAGCATGGCCGGCAGCAGAACCGCCAACGGCTGGCGGTCGGTGTGCCCTCCAGAATCCGCCTCCGCCGTGAGGTCATCACACATCGGCACCAGCATCGCGAGCTCGGCCTGCTCGGCGGTGATCGCCCCCTCAGCAAGAAGACCGGTAACAATCTCGGACGGGGGCGGCGCTAGGAACCGCTGGGCCACCTGATCCCGGGAGACCTTGGCTATCACCCGGTTCTCGGCGATTGGCACCCCGTCAGGCCCGCGGCGCAGCCCGGCGACCCGGTACCGCACGATGCTCGGGGTGACGTCGAAGAAGGCCGAGGCCTCGACACAACGCACCCCGTAACGCAAGCACAGGTCTACAGTGGCGCGCTCGAGCTCGATTTCATGGGGGCTGTGAATGAGGTTGCAGGCCCACGGCCGGTCCGGAACCTCTGCGATGAATCGCTGCAATGCACGCTCAATGCGATCCGGGATCAGGCCGGCTGCGCCGAAGGAAGCGAGCAGCCCTTCGCGCGCCATCGCGATCACCAGATCTTCGGACGCAACACCACCCGCCATCGAGCCGGCCATGTAGGCCAGGTCAGTTCCGTGTGCGGTGCGGAACGCGGCCGATCCCAGTTGCGTTGGTGGGAGCGGACCAGCAACGGCAAGCAGGGTGTGCCGCGGGGCGGGGACCGCAGTGAGTCCAATCGTTCCGTCATCGTCGACGACGTAGCAAGGGCGGTCGGTGTCGCCGAGGAGGGCTCGCACCCCTTCCACGTCGGCGACCGGTGCAACGCAGTCGACCGCGGTCAGGGGATTCTCCACAACGGTCATCGCAATCCTCCTTCACGGGCCTCGACAGCGAGCCCACCGATCTCGTAGATGCGAAGGTCGCCCTTCCACAGGTGGCCGTCCGCGATGACGACGAACCTGTCGGCCTCGGGGCGGATCTCGGTGACATGAACCTCGAGGCGGGTCTCGCCGTCGTCGGGCAGGACCTGCCCGCGGTACCGCCAGGACATCTCGACATCGACCGGGACGTGGAAGACCGGCCGGTCGAGCACTCCCTCGGTGAGACCGCCCCGCAGGACGATCAGCTTCAGGGCGTGCAGCATGGCCTCGACGCCGAGCGACCCGGGCATGACCGGGTCGCGGTGGAAGTGGCAGTCGAAGAACCACTCGTCCGGCACGATGCGACGGCACGCCCAGGCATAGCCCAGGCCCTGGCGGCCGCCGTTGAGCACAACTCGCGCGCGGTCGAGCAGCGGGAAGTGGTCGACCGGCGAATCGTGCCGCTCCACCAGGATCAGCCTGCGGTACTCGTCGGCGCTGATTTCGACGGCCTCGTGGCCTGCGCCGTCGCTCTCCAGCCAGGAGGGCACCGCTGCACCGTTGTCGAGCCCGACCTGGTTCTCGAGGGCGCTGGCGGTGAAGTAGCCGAACAGCGACTCGCCGGCGTAAAAGGGCTCACCATCGACGCAGAGCTCGTAGGAGAACCTCTGGAGGATCGAGTTCATGTAGGACCCGGAGGACAGCATGGTGGTGCGGTGCTCGATCGTCTTGCCGCGCAGGTCGACTTCGCGCAGCAGCCGGGCCTTGCCATCGAGGTTGCGGATGCTGAACGACTCCTCCGGAGTGCCGAGCGTGACTCCGAGGTAGTAGCCCAGCAGAATGGCCGCCTGCAGCGAGGTCTCCATGAGCACGCAGTTCGGCGTGATGTGCGGGTTGGTCTCCCGGAAGTACCAGGAGTCCGCAGCCGCGTCGTATTCGGTGATCATGGTCTCGCCACCGCTGAAGGTCCCGCGCTCTCCGGTCATCTCCACGATCCGGTCGACGAACTGGAAGTCGCCGTTGGGGATGTGCGGCGCGCGGTGGTCGTGGTAGACGTCGAACTCAGGTCCCATCGCGGTGCCGAGGTCCCCGCGTGCGGCGTGGGCGAGGTGCATTTCGTTGATCATCACGTCGCGCCCGTCGTGCGTGCGGCGTCCCAGGAATGGAGGGATGCCGCCAGCATCTGGGCGGTACGGGGTCCCCTCCTTCTCCCGCAGCTGCACCCCGAAGTTGCGCATGCTCACGATGGGCTTGCCCGTGTCGTCGTGAACGGTGATGTTCGCGATCACGGTCGGCCGCGGGACCAAGGTGAGGTCCTCGATGTCGACCTCGTAGCGGATCGAGCCGGTGTCGGGCGTTACCTGGCCCCGCACCTTCACCTCGGTCCGCAGTCCTGGGACCGTCTGGAATCGCGCGTCGGGCAAGCACAGGTGCATCCCGAGCGAGAGGGCGTAGACCTGCAGGAGGTGCACTCCACCCTCGGCCATCATCGAGCCCGCGAGCACCGGATCGTCGATGAAGTGGCAGGCGAAGTACCAACCCTCGGGGTCGAGGTGGGCCGTCGCACTCAGATGCCCCAAGCCGCGCGGCCCCCCGGTGCGGTCGATCAACGTGATCTCGTCGATCAACCGGAGCTTGGCGTCGGGCAGGCGCAGGGAGCGGTTGGCACCCTCGGGCTGGGCGTGAGCCGGTCCGAACACCGCGGCGCGCTCACCGCGGGCAAGTGCCTCGAGCTCTTCTGCCCCGAGGCGATCCACATCCGTATGGGCGAGGGGTTTGAACCATCCCCGCGGACGATCCTCAGTGGACGGTGCTGCTAGGACCCCACCTGATGCTTCGAGTTCTTCCTGGGTGAAGAATCCAGCTGCGGCGCTCTTCAGCTCGAGGATCAACTCGCCATCGGCGTAGCAGAGGTAGGAGAAGAAGAACATCAACATGTCGCCGTTCCAAGCGAACCTGTCGATGGAGATGTCGTAGCGCAGGGTCTGCCCCTCATGAGGCAGGTCTCCGTGGAACACGAGCGTGCTGTCCAGTAGGCGGTAGCGGCGATCGCCCTTGTTGAGCAGATCGATGCCCAGGTAGCTGATGAGCAGCATGTCGCACTGTCCAGCCTCGATCGTGACGGCCGGCGGCGCCAGGCCGTCCACCGAGAACCAGGCATCCTTCGGAATGTCGAACTCAGTGCTGATGGACGACGGCTCGAAAGCGCCGGTTCGACCCTCGAGAGCGACCACGCGGTCAACGAACAGGTAAGGCGGAGCAGGCAGTCGCACCCGGGACCGATATGAGTCGACCTCGGCGAACCGCTCGCCGAACACCGGGGCCACCGATCCGGTGGCGAACTCCAAAAGAGCCTCGCGGTTCCAGATGATCCGCGGGTCCACGCGCGCTGCTGATCGGGCGGGCTCCGGCGATCGCTCAGCATCGGTCCCCCACACCGCGTCGGGCGTCGGGTCTGCGACGGCCGGGTCGAGGGCTCCGCCGACCGATGCGTCAGTTGCGGCGCCCGCCAACCCGCCAACGCTGACGGCCCGTTCGAGCAGGTTCAGCGAAGCAAGCTGGGCCATCTTCTGCGACAAAAGCAACTTCTCATGTGCGGCGCGCACGCCGGTCCGCAGCTTTTCATTGACCAGGGACCAGACAGCGGCCTCCGAGACTGGGCGTCCCGCCGCTACGTCGGCGCGGGCGGTAGCGGGCTCCGCCGGGGCAACCACCAGCGGCCCAGGTTCCTGCGTCACGATTCGTGCGGCGGCGACTGGACTCTCAGTCCTGACTTTCATGCCCGACTCGATGGGCTGGTGCTGTACCGGTATGAAAGCCGTACCGACGAAACCGACACCTGCCGGTGCGGCCGGGACAGACTCCAGGACCTGGGTCCGCGCTCGCTCGTCGACAGCGTCTCCTGGACGCGCGCCGTCCAGCGCCTCCTGGGCCCGCTGGGCGATCCGCTCCGGGATGGACTCCCCACCGCACTCGACGCGCACCCGGCGCCGCACTGCCTCGGACGTCAGCGGGCGCAGCTGATCGAGCCGGACTGGCACGCCGTGGCTGGCGAGCATCGCGACCGCACGTGCGAGGCCGTCTGCTGTCGAAATGCCCCGGCGATCGACCGCGACCGCGAGGTGCGGGAGATCGCCGAGGATCTCGCTGACCCAGCGCGTGCAGCTGGCGGCCGGGCCGACATCGATGAACACCCGATGCCCGTTCGCGTACGCCGCTCGCACGAGCTTCGGGAAGTCCACCGTTCTGCACAACGTCTCGGCGATTCGCTGCGAGAGTTCCCCGCGCCCCGCTCCTTCGAGCACCCCACCGTCGAAGGCCGAGAACAGCTCAAGACCGGCGGGCATCGTCGTTGGGTGGGAATTCAGCGCCGCCAGCTCGTCGAAGTGGGGCCGCACGATGTCGCAGTGCATGATGTGGCGAGTGGGGGTCCGCGCACCTCTGACGTCGAGGGCGTCGAGCAGGCCCTGGCAAGCCTCGGGTGCCCCGGCTACGACCGCCTCCGTCGGGGAGTTGATGTGCGTCAGGAACAGCCGGTCGGTCCGCTCGACATACCGGGCGACCTCTTCGACGTCACCCAACACGAGATAGGACGACCACACCTGGCCGTCCTCGATGTCGGCCCCTAGCCCCCACGCGCTGCGCACAGTGGTGCGCGCGCCGGTGAGCAGGTGGCTGAACAAAGGAGACTCCCTCAGCGCACGGTCGTCGCGCGCCGCGGCCTCCCAGACTCCGAGCGCGAAGAGCATGCTGCTCTCGCCGAGCGAGTAACCCAGCGCTCCCCGCACCGGCAGTCCAAGCGCTGTGCGCAGCAGTTCGGTGTGCAGGACCGCGAGATTCGTGCCAGCAGCCAGCATCGTCGGGATGTCATCCAGCAGTTCGGCCTCGTACTGCATCGCCGTGCGGCGATCCGGGACGCGCCGCCGACGCGGGTGCAACCGGTCGGTCTGGAACTGGGCATCGGGCGATGCTGCAAAGGACTCGAAATCCGCGAGGAGCCCGGGCGCCAGCCGGAACAAGTCGGCCGCCGCTGTCGGGTACGCGCTGAACGCCCCGGGGAAGACCAGTGCCACGTCCTGCGCATGCAGTGGGCACGGCGTGCAGTAGCTCCCTCGCGGCGAGTTCCAGATCCGGCCCTCGGCGAGACTGCTGGGCAGGTCGCGAGACGCGGCGTCAACCTCTGAACGCAAGCCGTCGCCGTCGTCTGCGACGAACACCGCGGTAAGTCCGCCGGTCCGGTGCTCGTCGAGGAACCGTTGCACGACCGAAGCCACCTCCACGGCGCCCGCGAGCTCGTCGCGGAGGGCGCCAAGAGCGTTCACCAGGTCCTCAGCGTCCGCGCCTTGGACGGGGAGGACCAGCGGGCCGTTGGGCGACCATCGCAGCACAGACGAATCAGGGGCGGTGACACCTCGCCCGCTGACAATGGCGTGGGCGTGCGACCCTCCACTGCCGGTGATGCTGACGGCGGCAACCCGATGGTCCTCTGGCGTGCGCCGCAACCAGGGGCGCTCTGTAGGCGCCACCCACCACTGCGCAGCACTGCTCGCGGGAACCATCTCGGTGCCCTCACCAGCTTCGGGGAGCGGCCCTGGCGGCGGGATGGTTCCAGTCGAAACCGCCAACGCGGCCTTGACGACCCCGAGCAGCCCGGCGAGGTTCCGCGTGTCGCCTACGAGCGGAGCCAGTGAGGAAAGCGCTGGTCCCGCCGCTTCGTCACCAGCTGCGTCGGCGTAAACCCGCTCGAGCCCGAGGAGTTCGCCGGTCCCGACGTCGACCGCAGCACGGCTCTCGACCAGGCCCACCGAATCGGCACTCATACCTGCCGCTGCGAGGGCTTCGCGGGCGGACTGGGCCACGGTGTCGGCGTCGGGTTGACCCATGAGGCGGTCCGAATGGTGCGGATAGGCCGTCGCCAACGATTCCAGGCATGCGTAGGCCTCGCCGGATGCCCCAGCGCGGGTGAGCACAACGGCGGCGGCACCCTCACCTATCGCTGCAGGGCTCTCTGGTCCGTCATCGTCCGCAGCGGCTTCGACGACTCCCCCGGCGAGGTCTACCGCACCGACCAGCACGGCATCGATCGACGGGTCGGCGAGCAGAAGGCGACCCACGTCGAGGGCGGCCGCGCTGCCAGCGCCGTCCGAGGCCACGGTGAACGACGGGCCGGTGAAGTCGTAGCGGGAGCTGATGCGGCTGGCCATGATGTTGCCGATGTAGCTCATCACCTGGCCGGAATCGATCGGGCTGTGGATGCCGTCGCGCACGGCCTCCTCGAGTGCCGCCATCTCCTCGCTGTCGAGCGCCACCCCTGCCTGCGCGCACTCATCGCGAACGTGCGCCCCGATGTCGAACCGGGCCCGGTGCCCGTGGGCGTGCTGCTCCATCTCCATCGCGATGACGACGCCGACGCGCTGGCGCGCCGGGGATCCGGAGCGCGAGCCGGGCAGCTGGTACCCGGCATCGGTCAAGGCCTCGTCGGCGACCTTGACCATCAACAGGTGCTGCGTGTTGAAGTCGGTCAGCTGCGCGGGCGGGATGCGATACGAAAGCGGGTCGATGTCGAACGAACCGCAGTAGGCGCCGGCTGGTCGATCGGCGGCCTGCACGCCGGAACATTCCCCCAGCCCGTACCAGCGATTCGGGAGCACCTGCCCCAACGAGGGACGGGCGGTGAACATACATCGCTCGAAATCCGCCCGGCCATCGATGTTTCCCACGTGGACACCGATTCCCGTGATCAGCATGGGCGTTGTCCGAGGTGCCGGAGCCGAGGCAGCACCTGGTGGCACCGGGTCCGACTCCTCTTCCGGTGAGGACAGCACGAGGTGCGCGTTCGTCCCCCCGAAACCGAAGGCCGAGGCCGCCGCCCGGCGGGGCCCGCCGTCGCGTACCGGCCAGTCCCGAGTAGCGGAGACGACCTCCCCCGCCCCCAGACCGTTGATCACGTCCTCCACACCTGGCGTTGCCGGAATCACGCCCTCGTGCAATGACTTGATCAACTTCAGAACGCTGGAGAACCCCGCGACGGTCAGCAGGTGGCCCACGTTGGCCTTGACCGACCCCAAGGCCGGGCGCGGGCTGCTGAAGAAGCGGTGCAGACCATCGGCCTCGGTGCTGTCGCCGAGCGGGGTACCGGTGGCGTGGCACTCGATGTAGTCGATGTCCTGCGGATCGACACCGGCCTCCGCGTAAGCCAGCCGGTACGCCTCCAACTGCCCCTCGACGTTCGGGCTGAGGAGGTGCCTTCCCGCCCCGTCGTTGGAAAGTCCGATGCCGTCGACGACGGCGTAGATGCGATCGCCTTCGGCCAATGCGTCGGCGAGCCGCTTCACGACGAACATTCCGGCGCCCTGCCCGGTGATGATCCCGTCGGAGCGAGCATCGAACGGCTGGCTGACCCCGTTGCTCGGGTAGGCGCCGAGGTCGGAGAAGGACAGGTGCATCAATACTGGGTCGGGAGCACAGAGCGCGCCAGCCAGCATCACATCTGCGCGTCCGGCGCGGAGGTAATCACCGGCGAGCTTGAGGCTGTAGAGCGCAGAGGAGCAGGCGGCGTCGAGGGCCAACTGGGGTCCCCGGAGACCGAGGGCCTCGCCCACCACTCGAGCTGGCAGCCCGAACGCCCGCAAGTTGGCCGGGTCGGTCGCGGGCCGACGGGGACGCCCCGAACGTGGCGGGAGCACCCCGGCCGCGCGCAGGCCGGCTGCCGCTCCCTCCTGCCAGAGGGGCAGCGCCCGTTCGCAGGACGACCAGGTGGGGAACGAGTAGTTGCCCAGGACCAGCCCCACTCGATCGCCCGACAGCACCTCCAGATCGGCGCCCGCATCTGCGATCGCCTCGCGACCGACGTGCAACGCCCAGTGGAAGGACCGGTCGAGCCTGCGCAACCAGGTCTCCGGAAGACGCAGACCGCCGAGGTCGATCTCCACGTCGTCGACGAAGCCCCCGCGGCGGGAGGTCACAGCGTGCCGGTCGTCTCCCCACCCACCGGGCGTTGCGGGATCAATCCCGAAGTCCGCGGCTTCACCCTCACGTCGGGAATCCCGGCCTTCGAGCAAGTTCTCGAAGAACTGCTCCGGCGTCCTCGCCCCCGGCAGGATGCAGGACACGCCGACGATGGCCAGTTTGCTCATGTTTGCCACCTCCTCGTCACCGCTCGCGAACTGGCCTTCATGCGCGCTCTGGGAAGAAGCGGCGGGCGAGGTCCGGCGTGGAGACGAGCGTGACGTCGCAGAAGCGTGCGAGTACGTCGCCGTCGAACGTCGCGGCCGCGACGTCGAGGCCCCAGGTCGGACCGTCACCTACCGGAGGCTTCTCAACGACCAGTGCGACCGGCTGGCCAGGTGTGGCACGGCGGACGGTGCGGAATTCCCGCCATCGCATCGGGAGGCTGTGCGCGCCGCAGAGCTCGTGGACTGCGACCAACGCGGCCTGCAGCATGAGGTCGGCGAGCATCGGGTCGAACCGGGAGCCCTGGAAGGCCTCCAGCAGCGGAGGGACCTCGGGAATCATGCACTCGAGCGCGAGTCCGTCGGACGCCTCCCGGGTGACCCGAGTGATGTGGGCGAGCGCCGGCCCGTGGAACAACGACGATCCGTAGAGATCGTCGGCCTTCCTGCCAATGCCAGCTCTGGGCAGTCCGACAGCGAGCGGTCGTTCTCGATTCGAAGCGTCCAAGCAGAGCCCGACCGAGTACGCCGGTGCGGCGTCATCACCGCCCGTGAGCCCCCGTGCTGCGACCTGCACTTTGCTCTCCGACGGCTCGTTCCGCACCGAGAAGCGCAGCCTGCGCGGCGCATCCGCGTCGAAGACGATCCCGCGCTCCACGCGGAAGTCGATGCCACCACCAACCTCGGCTCGGGTGATGCCCTCGACCACGCGGATGCAAGCTCCGAGTGCGAAGGTCGCCGGTAGCACCGGGTACCCACCGATGCTGTGATCAGCAATGGTGGGATCTGCGGACATGCCCGCGATGCGCCGCTCAACCTCCATGGCCACGGGCGGCCGGATCGTCTGCACGGCCGATAGCGGTGCCTCCGGGCCAACGAGGGTTACTTCGTCACCACCTCGTTCCCGGCTGAAGTGCGCAGCGAAGCACCGAGCACCGTAGTCGAGGTCGATGAGCTCGACTCCCCGGTCCTGGAACATGCGCGCGATCGAATCCGACACCATCCCGCCGTGCCACGCGCCCCAGTTGATCGCAGTCGCGTGGCACTGGGGATGCGCGGCGCGGAATGCTCGCGCAATGCCGTTGAGCGCGCTGTTGGCCATGGCGTAGTCGGCCTGCCCCCGGTTGCCGAACAGCCCAGCAGCCGAGGAGAACAGCACGAGATGGCGCAGTCGGTCAGCGTCCACCGCGTCGAGGATGTGGGTGAGACCGTCGATCTTCACCCCGAGCACGCCCTCCGCCTCCTCGCGATTCTTCTCTGCGATGAGTCGGTCGGCGAGAAGACCGGCCCCATGTACGACCCCGGTGATCTCGTTGCGGTAGGGAGCGAGGGCCTGCCGGACCGCAGCCGCGTCGGTGAGGTCGACCTGGAGGTACTCGACGCGGGCGCCTGCTGCGGAGATGGTCTCGAGCGTGTTCCGGACTTCCCGCGCCGCGGTAAGCGCCTCGTAGCGTCGGCCGACATCGACCGGGGTCGGTTTCGCGCCCTCTCCTGCGATCCTGTCCGCGATGGCCCGCTTGAGCTTCGCCTCCTCCTGCAACCCCCGAGTCCATTCCGGCTCGTCCTCGAGGCGGGTGCGTCCCAGCAGCAGCACCCCAACACCGGATCGCGCCACCAGCTCCTTCACGCACCGAGCAGTTACGCCCCGAGCCCCGCCTGAGACGACTAGGAGGTCGGATGCGTCCACTGTCAGCCGCCCGGTATTCGGCCCGCCCGGTTCCACCCGATCCACCTGCCGGCGATCCGTGGTCGGGTAGCGGACCTCGACGGGATCGACCGACGCGTCGAGGAGTTCCCGGACAACCAGGTCCGCGGCCGCTCGCGGTTCGATCCCGAGATCCAATGCGAGCGAACGAGCGAACACCGACGGCGTCTCGATCGCGAAGGTCTTCGCAAGCCCGCCTAGCCCGTCGAGCACAGCGGTCCCCGCCGCCGTCCCTCCGGATCGGTGAACGGCCAAGAAGGCCGCGCGCCGTCCCTCTGCTGCCTCCTTCAGAGCCGACTGGGAAGCTCCGGCGACGAGGAGGGCGCGCACCAGCTCTTCAGCGGCCTCGGCCCAGCTAGGCAGCTCGGCAGGCGCGAGTACCAGCACACAGTCGAGGCGTCCCAACTGTTCGGCCGTGGCTTGGACGAGTTCGCGGACTGATGCCGCGTCCCAGCGGTCGAGCCGATGGCCGGGCTCAGTGGATTCCGAATTCGGACCTACGACAAGCCGGACCCGAAAGCCACGGTCCTCCAGTACCTCGACAACGGAAGTCGCGGCCGGGTCGCCCTGATCAACAACGAGAGCGACCGCGCCGTCGACGAAGGCGTCAACTCTTGCGTCCGGCCGGGCGATCTCAGATTGCACGACCCGCCGGATTGCGACCTCGCTCGCCCACTCATCACTGCCCGGAATCGACTCCCCCTGATCGACCGCTGACTCCGCAACGGACGCAGGCGATTCCTCCACGCCGACAACGGAACCCGCACCAGCGTCCACAATGCCCACGCCCGAAACAATCACACCCGCAATATCACGCAAACTCCGCAACTCAGCCATCTGCTCCGGCCCCACCTCAGGCATCCCGGGGA